>NZ_JBTGVF010000014.1:0-23227 GCF_054343435.1 Mycoplasma sp. 5370 | reverse complement strand
TAGATGAATTAAACAATAAAATTAACTAAGTATAGAAATTTAGTAAAAATTTAGGATTTATAGTTATTTTTTCATTAACTTTGATTTTAGAAATTTTGATATTTATTTTTATTTATAGTTTAATACAATATACAAGAAGAATCGTTATCTTCAATGAAATAATTTTTACTAAAAAGAAAATTTTTAGAAAAGAATTCATTTTTATTGATGAATATGAAAAATTACCACAGAAAAAGCAAAATCCAAATTATTTAATATTTTTTAAAATGGATTTAAAAACAGAAAATTTTTATAGAGATTTCATCAAACATTTATATAAACCAAAAACTATAAATGATTTTAAAGAAATTTTTAGTCAAATTGAAATTCAGTATAAATCAAGAAATGACAATTTTTATTTACCATTTATTGATGAAATTATTTATGATATACATTTTAAAAAAGATTTTCCAAATGTAAAAAAATTTCTAAAATGAGCTTCAAAACTAAAATAATTAAATATCTTGGATTTTCCCTAAGATATTTTTTATTTATGTGATAGAATAATTATGTATGGGGGTGTACTGGCTTCGACATATATAAGTAATATTAAAACTCAGTAGTGTAGTAGACTATAATTACTTCTAGGCTTTTCTAAATGGAAAAGAAAATAAAAAATCAGAAGTATCATTTAACATGTTAGCTTCTGCAAATTCAAATCTAATTTTTGCTTAATTAAAAATTAGTTAAAAAATAAGATTTTCCTTTGATTTTATTTTTTAAGTTTTTTTAAAGGATATTTAGATAGATTTAACTAAAATCTAAAGAAATTTATAGTTAAATAAATTAGATTCTTTTTGTTAGTTTTAGACTAATTTATTATAAAAACTAAATAAACTGTAAACTTTTAATAAAGCTTATGTGTGGACCCGGGTTCAACTCCCGGCATCTCCACCATTTTTTATTTTTTTATTTCAAGCATTTTTTCATATTTAATGCTTGTATCATAATAAAAAGCATTGTTGTCTTCAGGATTATTACTATCACTAACTCTATAATAAATTGTATTTGTTTTTGAATCATAACTTAAAAAATGATAGTATTGTTTTTTATAACCGCAAGATAGGCTGTTTTCTTTATCATAATGAGATTTTCAACTGAAAATTTCATTAAAAGTTTTTTTAATTTCTAATTCATTCATAACAAAATCATTATAACACTTAAAAAATAAAAAAATTAAAAAATGAACTTTAAAAAGAAAAAAATCCATTTTTTTGAAGTTTTTTAATTTAAAGTATAAAAAATAGGACTAAATCCTATTTATATTTATGAATTTTATATAGTTTTTACTAATTTTCCTTTAGATAAATCAATTCCATCTGTTTTATTTCTTTGAATATGATAAATTTCAATAGGAACATTACTATTAGTATGAATTCCCTTTTTTTGCTCTCTTATAAAATGAACAATATCTTTTTCTATATCTTCCAGAGAATGTCCTTGAGCAATTACTTCTTTTGTAGATTTTAAAATGGCTTTATATTGATACATATTTACCTCTTTCTTTAATATCTATACAATAAAATTATAAAACTTTTTACAGTAATTTTTAAAAATAAAATTTAAAATAACTATATAAATATAAAAAAATAGATTTTTTTAATTTTTATATAAAAAACCATAATAAAAATCAAAAAATTTATTATAATTTAAAATAAATTATTACATACATATTTAATTCAATAAAATAAGGAGATAAAATGGCTGGACATTCAAAATGAGCTAATATTAAACATAGAAAAGGTGCCCAAGATGCAATAAGAGGAAAAATTTTTGCTAAATTTTCGAAAGAAATAATGGTTGCTGCAGCTAAAGGTGGTGGAGATATAGATACAAATCCAGCTTTAAGATTAGTAGTTTCTAAAGCAAGAGCAAAATCAATGCCTAAAGCAAATATTGAAAAGGCAATAGCAAAAGCAACAGGAACTTCAAAAGAAGGGATTGATTTTAAAGAAGTTATTTATTCAGGAACTTTAGCAGGTGGTGTAACATTTTTGGTTATTTGTTTAACAGATAATATGAACCGTATTACAGCAAATATTCAAGCACTATTTAAAAAAGCAGGAGGGCAAGTTGGAAAACAAGGTTCTATCCCTTATGTTTTTGATCAAAAAGGTGTTTTAGAAATTGAAAAAAATCTTGCAAATGAAGAAGAATTGATGTTATTTTCTTTAGAAAATGGAGCAGAAGACTTTAAATCAGAAAATGAATATTATGAAATTTATTGTGAACCATCAAAATTTTTAAGTTTAAAAACAGCATTGGATAAACAATACAATTTTGAATATAAAACTGCAGAAGTAACTTATATCCCAAATCAAGAGGTTCAATTAGATGAAGAAAAAACAAAAAAATTATTAGAACATATTGAAAAATTTGAAGACGATGATGACATCCAAGAAGTATTTCATAATATGGATTTATCTGTTCTTTCTGAAGAAGAGTAAAAAATGAAATCAATATCTAGTAAAAAATCAAGAAAGCAATATAGAATTGAGTTAATTTCTGTAATTTATTCTTATGAGTTACAAGATCTTGTAATTGAAAGTAATCGAATTTTTGAGAGTAAAGATTTAAATAAGCAACAAATACAAACATTAGAATTAATAGAAAAACAGTATTTTTTCCATAAAAAAATTATTAGTTCATTTTTTAAAGAAAATGTATTATGAAATAATGTAAAACCTTTAATTAGAGCAATTTTATTGATGGGTGCTTTTGAATTAATGTATTTGGATAAAAGAATAGTAATTAATGAATTCGTAGAAATAACAAAGGATTTTACTTTAGAAGAAGATACAGATTATAAATTTGTGAATGCTATTTTAGATAAAGTAAGTAAAGAATATGAAAAACAATTTAAAATTGAAAAAAATTAATTCTTTAATTAAAAAAAATAATTATGAAAAAGAATATAAATACATTTTTAGTAATAAAAAAATGTATTTTTTAATTACAAAGTTAGCTTTAATATTTAATTTAAAAATTGATATAAAAGAGATTTATGAACAAGAAATTTCATTGATTAAAAAGTTTAATTCAGAATCTTTTATATGGATATCACAACAAATACTTAATACAGATGAAGTTTTAAGTAAAATAGATAATAAAAAAATTTCTACTTATTTGTCTAATTTCCTTTATTTTCGCGTAAAAATGAATCATAATAATATTTTTGAGTTTGAAAAAGAAAGTAGAAAAAAATTTAATTTTTTTGCAAATGAATTAATGGAGTCGACTTGCAATTTTAACTATTATATAACTAAAATTTTAGAGGTAGCAAAATAAAAATGTCTAAATTAACTCTTTTACAACTTTTAGAACAAAAAAATCTTAAAAACGCTGAAACTCTTATTAGGATGGGTAAAGTCAAAGTTAATGGTGAAATTATTTTTATTCCAAGTACTAAAATTTCTTTTGAAAAAGATAAAGTAGAAGTTTTTGAAGAAAAAAAAGAATGAGTTTCTAGAGGGGCTTATAAATTGCTAGAAGCTATTAAACTTTTTAATTTAAATTTTCAAGATAAAACAGTTTTAGATATTGGTTCTTCAACTGGTGGATTTACAGAAGTTAGTTTAAAACATGGTGCAAAAAAAGTTTATTCATTGGATTCTGGAACAAACCAACTTGACTACTCATTAAGAACGAATACAAAGGTAATTCCTTTAGAAAAGACAAATTTAAAGTCAATTTCATTTGAACTTTTTAAAGAAAAAATGGATATCATAGTTTGTGATGTTTCTTTTATAAGTTTAAAAGAAGTGTTTAAGGTAATAAAAGAAATCGTGACATTAAATACAGATATTATGTTATTGATAAAACCACAATTTGAAGCAAGTAGTAAATATGTGGAAAAAGGTGGTTATGTTGACGAAAAGTATCATCAATTTTTAATAAATAGAGTTGTTGAATACGGAAAAGATAATGGTTTTGAACTTATAAAAATTTTCAAATCGCCAATTTTAGGCAATAAATCTAAAAATATAGAATATATAACTTTATTTAAAAGGAGTCAATATGAATAACTACAAAAAATTATTTCCTATGTTATCAAAAATAACATATTTTGATAATGCAGCTTTAGCTCAAAAACCTTTATCAGTAATAGAAGCGGGTGTAGATTTTTATTCAAATTACTCAATAAGTACTAGAACATCAGATTCAAAAATAGGAATCCAGGTTTTAAAAAAAGTGGAAACTGTTAGAAAAAAAATTGCCAAACTTATAGATGCTAAAAAAGATGAAATTATTTTTACATCAGGAACAACTGAATCGATTAATGTATTTGCATTAATGTCTAAACAACTTTTAAAAGCAAATGATGAAATCCTTTTATCATTTTATAATCATTCTTCTAATATAGTTCCTTGAATCGAAATAGCTAAAGAGTTAAATTTAAAAGTAAAATATTCAAAAAACCTTTTAGAAGATATTAATAAAAATACTAAAATTATTTGCTATTCTCAAGTTACAAATAACATAAACCAAAATTTTAATTCTACTGAAATTTATAAAAAAGCAAAAGAAGTAAAAGCAATAGTGTTCAATGATGCTGCTCAAGCAATTGCTCATGACAAAGTTTCTTTTAAAAATTCAGATATAGTAGTTTTTAGTGCAAATAAAATGTATGGACCTACAGGTTTAGGAGTTTTAGCAATAAAAAGTAAAATTTTAAATAAAATTAACCCTGTTATTTTTGGTGGTGGAGCAGTTGAAAAAATAGATAAATCTAATAATTGAACTCGAAAAAGCGGAATTAGTGCTTTTGAACCAGGAACTATGAATTTAGCGGCAATTTGACAATTAGATAAAGCAATTGATTTAATTAACGAAGTTTCAATTGAAAAAATTCATAATTTAAATTTAGAAGTAGCTAATTATTTATATGACCAATTATCAACAATTGAAGGTATAAATATATCATCTAAAAGGGGTGATTTTATAACTTTATTTAACATAAAACAATATGCACCACAAGATATAGCTTCTTATTTAGGTCATAAAGATATATATGTTAGAAGCGGAAATTTTTGTTCAAAACTTCTTTCTGAAGTAGAAAATGAAAATAATTATGTAAGAATTTCTGTAGCTTTTTATAATGATAAAACAGATGTAGATAAATTAGTACAAGCACTAAAAGAAGGAGGAGACTTTTTAAGTTTTATATAAAATGGACGCAAATCAAAAAAGAAAATTAATAATGGATCATTACTCTAATGCAAAAAATAAAGTTGCAGAATTACCAAACTGAAATAATAATTATTTACATAGTTCTAATTGTGTTGATGAAATTTGATTAGCACTTAATTTACAAGAAAATACAGTAATAGATGCTAAATTTAAAGGTATAGGCTGTGCAGTTTTTTTATCTTCAGCAGATATTTTTCTTGACATTATAAAAAACAAAACAATTATAGAAATTAAAGAAATCATCGAAATTTATAAAAGTTTAATAAATCAAAAGAAAAATGTTGATAATTTAGAAAAAATAGGAAATTTAGTGGCGTTTAATGATGTTAAAACTCACTTAAATAGGCTAGAATGTGCTTCAATGATTTATAAAGTAGTGCTAGATAATATTGAATCATGAGTAAATAAAGGAAAATAAACAAAAGAAAGAAACTTAATTTAACTTCTTTCTTTTTATATTGAAAAAATTTGGTAAAATTTAATATATAAAATTTAAAAAATAAAAAAGCACTATAATGAATTCATTTGGGTGTGCTTGAGAAAAGTGCCAAATGTTCGAAATTATAGGAAGAATAACAAATAAAAAGAGGAAAAAATGTCAGAAAAAAAAGAAATGCATCACAATGCAAAAGAAACACATTCTCAATCAAATGAAAGAGAAATTGTTTCAAAACAAAAATTATTAGAAGCTGGAACTTATTTTGGTCACAAAGCTTCACAATGAAATCCTAAAATGAAACCATACATTCATACAAAAAAATTAGGAACACATATTATTGATATCTTAAAAACTCAAAGAGCTTTAGAATTTGCTTACAAATTAGTTTATAAAGCAGCACAAAAAGGAGCTTCATTTATTTTTGTTGGAACAAAAAGACAAGCTAAAAAAGCAGTTGAAGAGCAAGCTTTAAGAACAAATTCAATTTATGTTTCTGAAAGATGATTAGGTGGAACTATTACAAATAATAGAACTATTTTTTCAAGAGTTAGACAAATGGAAGACTTAGAAAAATTAGCAGAAACTAACTTTGAAGGTTACACTAAAAAAGAAGGAGTTTTAAAAACTAAAGAACTTCAAAAATTACACAAAAATCTTCAAGGGATTAGGGAGATGAAAAGACTTCCAGATGTAATGATTATTGCTGATCCTAAAAATGATTTAATTGCTATTAAAGAAGCAAAAAGAAAAGGAATTAAAGTTATTGGTATTTTAGATACAGACGCAGATCCAGAATGAGTAGATTTTGGAATTCCTGCAAACGACGATTCTGTAAAATCAATTACATTAATTTTAACAATTTTAGCAGATGCTATTGTTGCTGCTAAAAATGGAAAACAATTATTTGCATATCAAGAAGATGAAAAAGTTATTTTACCTGAAGATCCAGAAAAAGAAAAAAGAGAATTTCAAAGAAGAAATAACTTCAAAGAAAATGCAAATAAAGTAGAAAAAGTTGAAAAGGAGTAAATAATGGAAAAAGTTAATACAATGGCTCTTATAAAAGAGTTAAGAGAAAGAACAGATGCTCCTATGGTGGATTGTAAAAAAGCTTTAGAAGCTTCAAGTTGAAGTGTTGAAAAAGCAATTTTATGATTACAAGAAAACGGAAAAGCTAAAGCAGCTAAAAAAGCAGGAAGAATTGCTGCAGAAGGTTTAGTATCAGTAGCAACAAATGGAAAAGCTGCTGTAGTTTTTGAAGTAAATTCAGAAACAGACTTTGTTGCACAAAATAAGCAATTTATTGATTTAGTTAATAAAATAGGTCAAGTGCTTTTAAAAGGGGATTTTTCTTCTAATGAAGAAGCAACTCATTTAAAAGATGAAAACGGAAAAACAATTGAAGAGTTATGTGTTGATGCAACTGCAACAATTGGTGAAAAAATTGCTTTTAGAAGAGCTAAAAAATTATCTGCATCTGAATCACAAAGAATTGGTTCATACATTCATACAAACGGAAGAGTTGCATCATTAGTTTTAATTAACGGAGAAAATGAAGAAGCTGCTAAAAATGTTTCAATGCACGTTGCTGCTATGAATCCAGAGTATGCTCTTGTTTCACAAGTTCCAAGTTCTGAAGTTGATAAATTAACTAAAGAATTTACTTTAGAAATTGAAAATGATCCAAAAAATTCTAAAAAACCAGAGAACATTAAACAAATGATGATTAATGGTAAAGTTGAAAAAGAACTTGCTAAAATTGTTTTAGAATTACAAGAATTTGTAATGGACAGCAGTTTTAAAGTTAAATCATATTTAGATTCTAAAAAATCTTCTTTACTAGAAATAGTTCGTTTTGAAGTTGGGGAAGGTATTGAAAAACAAGAAACTGATTTTGCTGCTGAAGTAGCTGCACAAGTAGCTGAAGCAACAAAAAAATAATATTTTAAAAAATTAGGACAAAAATATTTCCTAATTTTTTATTAATAAATTTAAAAAAAGGATTTTATAAATAAAATGGAAATTGACAAAAGAATAAAAAAAGTGTTATACACAAGAGAACATCTTGAAAAAACAATAAAGGAATTAGCTAACTGAGTTAATGAAACATATAAAGAGTCCAAGGATTTAGTTATTATAGGTTTACTAAAAGGTTCATTACCTTTTCTTGCTCAATTAATTAAAGATATAAAAGTTGATCATATTATTGATTTTATGACTTTATCTTCATATGCAGGTGGGCAACAATCAACTGGATCTGTAAAAATAATTATGGATTTAGCTCATGATATTGTTGGGAAAGATGTTCTAATTACAGAAGATATCATTGATTCAGGGATAACAATTGAAAAAGTTGTGGAATTATTAAAAGCTAAAAAACCAAAAAGTTTAAGAGTTTTAACTTTATTGAATAAACCAAGCGGAAGACAAACAAATTATAATCCAGATAAATTTGGTATTGAAGTTCCTAATGAATTTTTAGTTGGTTTTGGGTTGGATGTAAAGGAAAAAATGAGAAATTTACCATATATTGGAGTTTTTGATGAAAAAAGTTTTGATGATATGTAAATATTCTTATATAATTAAATAATATGAAAAAAATAGTAATTGTTGAGTCACCAAATAAAATTAAAACAATTCAAAAATATTTAGGAACCGATTATCAAGTTATGGCTTGTAATGGGCATATTTTTGAAATGAAAACAAGCGGTATTTACGGTTTAGGGATCGATTTTGAAAATTGAGAACCCATTTATAAAGAAGATATAAAGAAAAAAACTATTATTAAAGAATTGAAAAAAGCTGCAAAAGAATCTGATGAAGTTTTAATCGCAACTGACCCGGATCGTGAAGGAGAAGCGATTGGATATAATTTAGTTGAAGCATTGAATATTGAAAATAAATATCAAAGAATTAAATATAATGAAATCACAGAAGAAGCTATAAAAAACGCTATTAATAAACCTTTAATGATTGATCAAAATTTAATTAATTCACAAAAATCAAGAAGAATGCTCGATAGAATAATTGGTTTTAGATTATCCAACTTATTAACAAGAAAAATTCAAAATGCAAGAACAAACCCTTCAGCAGGAAGAGTTCAATCCATTGCACTTAAATTAGTTGTAGATCGTGAAGAAGAAATCAAAAAATTTATTCCAACTAAATACCACACAATAAAAGCAACATCAGATAATAATTTAGAGTTTAGTTTCTTTTATAAGGACAAGAAAGAATTTGAAAATTCTGAATGAATTAGTAATTTTAATATTAATAAAATAATGTCAGAATTAAAAGGTGATTTAGTTGTTAAAAATATAAAAATAACAAGAAAAGCAGATGCTAAAATTACACCTTTAAAACAATCTACTTTGTTTAAAAAAGCAGGTATGTCTTCTAAGTTAGTAACAAAAGTTTTACAAGAACTTTATGAAGGTATTGATGAAAGTGGTGGATTAATTTCTTATCCAAGAACAGATTCAACTAGATTAAGTCAAACATTTATAAATAACGCTAAAAGTTATGTAGAGAAAAAATACGGAAAAAACTATGTTTCTAATACTGTAAAAGGGATTTCTGGAGATCAAGATGCCCACGAAGCCATTAGACCTACAGATTGAACATTAACACCTGATATGGCTAAAGTTAAATTTAATTTAAATGATTCACAATATAAAATTTATAATTTAATTTATAACATTTCTTTACAAGCTGTTATGGAAACACCTATTAGAGAAATCGTTCGTTATGAATTCGAAAATAACGGACACTGATTTAAATTAAGTTCTTCCAAAGTAGTTTTTGATGGATATTTTTCTTTAATAGGTCGTGATAAAGATGATTTTATCCCTGATTTTAAGAAAGGTGAAATTGTAAAAGTTAACGAATACATTCCTTCTGAAAATCAAACAAACCCACCAAGCAGATATAATGAAGGTTCTTTAATTGAAGCTATGGATGAAATTAAAGTAGGAAGACCATCCACCTTTTCATCAACAGTTTCTGTTTTAAAAGATAGATTTTATGTTGAATCTAAAAATAATGCATTAATACCTACGGATTTTGGTTATGCTGCTTTAGAAGTTTTAAAAGATTCAGTTCCTAAAATTATTCAAGAAAAATACACTTCTTCTATTGAAGAAGAATTAAATGAAATTGCAGAAGGTAAAGAAGATTACAAATCTTTTATGAATACTTTCTGAAATGATTTTCAAGAAAAAATGGCTGATTCAGAACAAAATAATAAAAAAGTGCAAATTCCACTGGAATATACAGGGGAAAATTGTCCTGAGAATGAAGCACCTTTAATTTATCGTTATAATAAGAAAAACGGTCAAAGATTTATTGGATGTTCTTCATTTCCTGAATGTAAATTTATGAAACCTGATCCAGACGCTAAAAAGGTTTTTAGACGTAAAAAATAAACAAAAACACAGAATTTTTCTGTGTTTTATATTTTTGTTTTTTGAAATTTATATTTATGTTTAGTAATTTGACTAAATAAACTCTTATAAAATGCTTCGTTTATTATAACTCCAAAATATAACAAGTATGAAATATATAAACAAAATGTAGAAAGATATAAAAAAGTAGCTAATGTTCCAAACTTATCATAATTAATAAATTTTGCTGATGCTAGAAAACCAAAAATAATTGAAAATAAAGTTGAAGATAATGCACTAATAAAAGTTCCTGGCAAAATTTGTTTAAAGCTAATTTTAAATACAGGGCTTATTTTTAAAGTAATTAATCATGTAATATAAAAAAACATAAATAAAAATATAATTGAAATTAAATAAAAAGACAAATCATATAATCAAATTTCTTCAATTTTACTTTTTAATGAAATAAAAATTAAAGAAGAAACACTTAAAAATAAAGATAAAATTGTTGAAATTATTATTACAATTAATATTCCTTTTAAACGATTTAAAAAGATATTTCCCGTATTTTTGTGATTATAAATAACAGATTGACTAGATATAAATTTTGCATAACCTGATGACGCAATTCAAAGCGATGAAATTAATAATAAAATAAAAGTAGTTGTTTCTCAAGTTGTGCTTGAAAAAATATTAAGTGTTTTTGGAATTGAATTATTAATTCCTGGAATATAACGATTTAAAATTTGTTCTAATAAAAAATCTTTGAGATTTTCTAAATTATTTGAAAATCAACCAAAATTAATAGAAGAAATAATTGAAAAACTAATAATAAGAATAGGTATAAAGGAAACAAAAAGATAAAAAGCAAATCCAGGTGGTAAAAAAGCAAATTCCACAGAAGCTAACTTATTAATACTTCTAGACACTAGAGTTTTAACTTCATCTTTTCTAGTTTTTCAAGTTTTAGGTCTTATAGATATTTTTAATATTATTAAAATAAAGAAATTTAAAAGTCTTTTTATCAAAAATTTATTTTTCTTTTTTATTAATTTGTCTTTAAATCAATTATTGTTTTTCATTGCTAAATTATACTATTTAGTCTTATAAATTTATGAAAAATTGCTCTTTTTTCCTAAATTAGTTTTTTTTATTATTTTTTATTAAAAAAAAGAAAATTTAAATGGAGGGAAAAATGAATAATATATTAATTTATTTTGCAATAAAATACTCAGGAAATTTTATGGAAATTTATAATGCTTTAAAAACATTAGAAAAAGTACCAGAAGAAGAACTGGAAAAAATAGATGATTTGGTCAAAAGTAAAGAAATAAAAGCAATTACTATAATGGATGAAGAATATCCTGAATCTTTTAAAATATTAACAAATCCACCTTTTGTTATATTTTATGAAGGAAATATAGAACTTTTAAAAAGAGAATGAAAAATGACTTTAACAGGTGATTTTCATAATGAAAAAATAGATGAATTTCTTAATCAATCATTACCAGAGGTTATAAAAAGACATACATTAGTAACTTGTTATTATAAAAACTTAGACATGAAAATCAATGATTTTTATAAACTAAAACAAGGTGAAACTATTTATATTTCAGCAAATGGGTTAAATAATCCTTATTTTGCCAACAAAGTGGATTTGGATGAAAAGACTTTAATTATTTCTGAATATCCAAATAATGTCAATATTTCAAAAAATAAATTGAGAAACAGAAATAGACTGGTTGCAGCATTGAGTGATGCACTTATAATTTATTCTTCAAAAACTAAAAGTGGAATAATGAATTTGGTTAGCAATTTTCTTAATGTCGGAAAAGAAGTTTACTGTTTTCCTGGTGACTTTAGCGAAGAAGATGGAAACTCTAGTTTAATAAAACAAGGTGCTAATTTAATAACTTCTGTAAAGGATGTCTATGAATTTAAGGAGAAAGAATGTTAAAGTTATTTGCTAGCGATAGTGGTGAAGTAATAATTAACGAAATTGCTGAAAAAACAAGTTCAATTGGTTATATTGTTTTATCTGCATTTGCAGGACTTGTAGGTTTTTTATTGATGATTGCAGCGATTTATACTGGTATAAAAATCGTTTATTCTATTGGTGAAAAAAGAAAAGCTAATATTGTACATTTTTTTATAATTTTAGTTATTTTTGTAGTTATAATCATAATTTTCGCTATTGGTGTAAATTTTGCAGTTGATATAAGTAAAAAAGCAGCTTCTGGAATATCATAATGCTAGATATAGTTGATAGAATTTTTTATTCTATTTTTTCATTTTTTTGGTTTGTTTTCATAACAATACCTTTTAAATTTTTATCTGTAATTACACAAGTTTTTAATTTTTTAAGCACGCCTTTAATTAATCTTTTATTTTTTGGCAAAGCTGCAGAGCAATTAAAGTATAGTGAGATTAAAATACCTATTGTTTTTAGTGCTTTTTTGATAATTAACAGCATTGTATTTATAGGAATTTTTATATCTGTTATTATTAAATTGTCATTCTCAAAGAAAAACGATAAAAATGTGAAAATTCTTAATCTTTTTAAGAATATAATACCTTCAATTTTATTAGTTTTTCTTATTCCACTTTTAAGTTTTATTGTTATTAATATATTTAATAGTATATTTAATATTTTGATTATAAGTTTTAATAGTAAAACTAATATAGCTAACAATATATTTTTAGCACTAAAACCAGAAGATATACAGGAAAGCATTTGAACAAAATTGACAAATAATAATTCTTATTCAGTTATTGATTTTGAAACTTATAAAAATCTTTCTGTTTCATCTTCACAATTGCTATTTTTTCCTGCAATAGTAGGTATTTCGTTAATAATTATTTTTATAAAAAGTGGTATAAATTTAGCTAATAAAACATTTCAATATTTCTTTTTATTTTTAATTTCTCCGTTTATCTTTTCAACAATTTTAATGGATGAAGGTAAGAAATTTTTATATTGAAAAAGAAGTTTCTTTTCAAAACTTATTTCTATTTTTGTTTATTTAGTGATTCTGAATATTTTTTCTTTTTATGCTATTTCTATAAATTCATGAATAACTGAAGTTAATAGTTTAAATTATTTTAGCAAAATGTTTATTTTAACTATTTTGTTAATAGGAGGTGCTATTTCTTGTAATAAGTTTTTAAAATATATTTCAATTTTAACAAATCAAGAATATAAAATAAAAGAAAATATAAAGGAAACTAATAGTGTTTTAAAAGAAATCAAAAATTTTATAAAAAATAAAGAAATAATTAAAAGTCAAAATGCAAATCTTAAAAATAATAAAACAGAGTTAACTAAATTTATTTCCATTGAAGAACTAAATTCAAAAAAAATATCTCTACAATTAGATGATATACATTTGAATAAAACATATAACGATATAACCACTAATTTGAAAGGAAAAAATGCTTCAACCTAAAAGTATCAAAAAAAATAAAATATTGATAGCAAGAAATTTTTATTTATCTGATTTAATATTTCTTTTTTCTGAAATTATAATTTCTTTTTTTATAGGTTGATATTCTGTTCCAGATATTTTAAAATATAAAAAAATAATTTCAATTTCTATTATTTTTGTTTTATCATTGCTTTTTGCTTCTTTATTAATTTATATTCCATCACATAATGCAAGAATTTGAGTTATTCTATGAAGAATTATAATGTTTTGGACAGAAAATAAGAATTTTAGTAAAAGTTCTAAAAAAACAAACACAAATTTTTTTGTAAATTTAGATGATATAAATGATGATGGTCAAATTAAACTTAAAAATTTAATAGAAAATAAATATAAGTTTATATCAGTCATAAAATTTGATGGTTTGAATATTTGAACAAGAAACACTGAAGAAAAGAAATATTTTTTAGATCAGTTTGTTAGTTTTTTTAACACAAGAGAAGAAAAAATTTCTTTTTTAAAAGCAAGAAAAAATATAAATTTTTCTATAAATATTGATGAAGAAAAAGATTTTAAATTTGTAAATCAAGAAGTAAATTCATATATTGATAATTGTAAAGAAGATATAAAAAACCTTCAGAATTTTGAATTTGAAGATGAATATTTTCTTATTATATTTTCTTCAAAAAAAGAAAGTATAAATGAAGAATTAAAATATATTAAAGACTTTTTTGATAAACAAGAAATATCTAATAATACACTAAATAAAGAAAATGTTATAAAATTTTTATTTTCTTTTTTTAATCCTTTTGAAAATCTTTTAAATGATTTTTATGAAATTAATAGTAAAGAAAAATTAATTGATTTGTTAAAACCTAAAAAATTAGTTTTTAAGAAAAATCATTTTTCTGTTAACTCTTTTCAAGGTAAAATTAGCACCATTAATGATTTAGCATTAAATTTAAATGTAGGATGAGCTGAAACATTTTTCAATTCTAATAATTCTTGAATTATTTGACATTTATCACCTATAGCTTCCGAAGATTATGAAAAAATAATAAACGCTGCTAATAATAAAGTGCTTACCAGTATGGCATTTAATAAAAAATCTCAATATAGAAGCAAAAAAGAGTTAAAAAATATTGAAGCACTTGATGAATTATCTTATCTTTTAAATGTGGAAAATTATAAGTTATTTAAGACATCAATGCTTTTTTTAAATATTAATAAAAATTTAAGTGAATTAAAAAATGATGTAAATTTAGTTTTAAATAATTCAATAAAAAAGGAGAAATCAATAATGAATAAATTAAATTTTAGACAAATAGATGCATATAAAACCTTTTCTTTTTTAAATAATGATCAATTAAAAGAAAATATAGAAATGGTTTCAAGAAATATTGCTTATGCTTGACCGTTTACATTTGAAAAAAATATTGATAAAAATTCGTTTCTACTTGGAAAAAATAAAAAGCAATCTATAATTTGAGATATTTGAAAAAGAAATTTTAATCATACAAATTCAAATTGTATTTTTTTCGGTACTTCTGGTAGTGGTAAAACTACTACAATAAAAAAGATTATTTTAGATAATTATCTCAAAAATAATAGTTCAGTTATAATAATTGATCCACAAAGAGAATATCAAAATTTTAAAAATATGTTTCCCATTAGTTGACTTGATTTAGGTACAGGAAAAACAACTATAAATCCTTTACAAATGTTTGTTATAGATTATAAAAATATAGAAAGATCTATAACAAATCAAATAGTATTTTTTATAAATTGAATTAAAATATTATATCCAAATTTAACAGAAGAAAAAGAATACATACTTATAAAAGCGTTAAAAGGAATTTATAATAATTTAAATTTAAAAGATGATATAGTGAATTTCCCTATAATTAGTGATTTAATAATTAAAGTTAAGGAAATAAATTTTGATAAAAATTATAAAGAAATATATGAAAAAGAAAGGATAAAATTGCTAGAATGATTAAAAATTAATTTTGAAAATAGTGGAATTTATTCATCTAATTATAATGGTAAAACTAATTTGGATTTAAATTCAGATTTTATTATTATAGATGTAAAGACATTTACAGAAAATTCTACAAAAGAAAATTCCAATGCTTTTTTCTTTATGATTTTAAATTTAATTCAAACAAAAATAAACGATAATTTTTATAAAAATAAAAGAAAAAGTTTAGTTATTTTTGATGAAGTTCATAAATTTTTAGACCACAAAAACTTGCAAACATTAGACTTTATTTTTGATACTGCTAAAACCATAAGAAAATTTAAAGGTTCACTTATTTTATCTACACAAAATCCATCTGACTTTTCATTAAATGAAAATATGAGAAATAAAACTAATGGAATCTTAAAAAATATTCAATATAAATTCTTATTCAATTTACCTGGTGACGATATAAAAATAATTAATTCTTTATTTAATCCTTTTTCAAAAAATGAAAATTTTAATTTAATAAATGAATTTGATACTAACTTCTTATTAAATGCAAGAAAAGGAGAATCTTTACTTGTATCTTCTTTGAAAAAGAAAGTATATTTTAGAGTTTATTATAACGAAATAGAGAAAAATATGCTAATTAATATGGAGAATAATGAAAATTAATAATTTTTTATTAACAACTGTTCCGTTTATACCTTTTATGATGTCATCAATGGAATTGAATGAACAAAACATTAGGGATAATTCAAAAACTAATCATAATTTTAATGAAAGATTTGTAACTGAATTTGAGTTTTCACCTAATTTAAGAGATTTATTAACTTATAGTGAATGAATAAGATCTTTCAATGAAATAAATTCAAATAAAAAACCATTTACTGTTTTTTATGATAGTTATAATTGAAATAGAAAATATGCTCAACATGAATACACAAATAAAAAAGGTGGTTTTGGATTATGAAGTTGAGTAAATTACTTAAATCCCAAATGATATGGAGCTAATATAAATATAGCTTTTGGTTTAGAAGGGTGAACATATCAAAATTTTAATTTTCAAAGAACGGAATTTATAGGATCTAAATTAGCTCCAAATGGTTTAAATCATGATGATGGTTCTTTTGCAATTCACAATTCTTATATTAGATATAATATTTTAAATAATCAACATAAACAGTTATATTTTTACTTTGGATTAGATAAGCAAAATGAAAATTTTCCTGATTTACAATTTTCTACAAGTGGTTCTAATGGTTTGAATATCAGTAAGTATGTTTTTGGCAAGTTAAATGAAAAAGTTGACGAATATAAAGAACGTTTTTCAACAAATAATAAAGAAATAAAAAGCTTTTTTATGGATAATTTAAAAGTAGAATTACAATTTTATTTAACCAATGGACAATTTAATGGCAATAATATAGATAATATTCATGTTAGATTAACAAATTTTAAAGTTAAATTATCTTTTAATTTTCACATTAATTATGATTTATTGAATGTAGACCATTATGAAACTTTAAAAAGTTTAAATATTATAAAAAATAGATTTTTTTCTAATTTTTTAACTAATAATTACTTAGAAATTAATACAGATACAGGTGCATCTAATGGTCTTTATACAGAAAAAAGAAGTAGTTCATTAAAAACAAATATTGAGTATTTAGAAGAAAAAATTAGAAAATTTAAAAGTAGTTATAATGATGTAAAGTTTGCAAACGATATCAATCTTCAATATAGAACAGTTAGAAAATCAAATATAGAAACTATCAATTTTTCTTTAAGATATAGAAATAAAATCACAAATTCAGAAAATATATTGAATTTAACTGAAAATACAACAATAAAATATAAAGAAACTGAAATTTTTAGAAGTCAACTTATGAAAGATAGACTAGTTATAGTTCCTGGTAAATATTTAGATATAACTAATTATAATTCATTAGAGTTGATAAATGATTCAAGAACTAGAAAAGCAAATGATAAAAATATAACTGAAACTTATGGTGGTCATTGAGTTTATAATACTCCAGTTAAAATAAATTTTAAAACCTTACCACAAGAAAATGAAATTCTTTACATTAACGATAGAAAGATAGATGTAATAAACAGAGATTTCTTCTATGACTTAAATTTTAACTACAAAGAATCTACAAATGCGGTCTATAAAATAGATTTGGTGAAATATGATAAAAGTGATATAAATAAAGAAAATAAAAATGAAATCTTCAGATGAACCGCTATTATTGAAATAGAAAATAACAATTTAGATTTAAAATTAAGGTGATTTGCTTGAGATCCAGCAAATAATAAAAATCAAAGAGATTTAATAGAACCTTTTTTAAAGGATTCAAACAATAATTTTATTTTAAATAACGATGGCTCAAAAAAGAAAAACCCATTTTATGACCCATTAATAGATAAAGAAACCGGAACTAAAAAACAGTTAGTTTGAGTTGATTATTCCAATAATTCAAATTTATTGCCTTATGAAACAATTTTTCTTCAAGATCCTATTGACAGTTTAGGAAAAATAAGAAATAAAAATTTTGAAAAAATAGGTTTTATTGCTGAAGCTGTTGTAATAGAAAAAGGGGTAAATTTAAAGGTAAATGATTCAACATCATCAAATAAAAGATTTAAAATTGACAATCAAAATAATGAATTTAATTTGATTGATGATAATGAAAATAACCATAATGGAACAACGATAAAAATAAGCGAAAATGAAAATAATTATTTTTCAAGTTCTGGAATTTGATTGTTTACATCAAAATTGCCAAAAGGATTAACAAATTATAAAATAGCACTAATTGGCAATAAAAAAAGTAATAACAATTTCACTTCAATTTTTGTAAATTCCAAGATTTCAAACTTTTTTGATACATTATATGGAAAACATTTATCTATTTATTTAAAAAATAAATATAAATTTAATGAAGAAACTATAAAAAATATAAATTATGAAAAAATAATAAAGTACTGACAAGAATATGTGAGCAGTTCCATAAATGGTTATTTTCAAAATACAATTTTAGAAAATACCATTGAAATAAATCCTTTAATTAACGAGGAAGGAATTAAACTTCAAGCTAAGTCAATAAATGAAAAAGACTTTGAAAGCAACAAAAATTTTTTTAATGAAAACATTTTGGATTTTGAAAACAAAGATAAAACCATATGAAAAATTGAACAATTAAAAACTAATAAAAATATTATTAAAATAAGTTTTGATATAAAAGAAGAAGTTTCCAATTCTGATTTTGTTATAAATAATAAATATTTTTACATTCCTGTTTCTTGAAGAACTGATTATTTACAAGAAATTGAGCATTTAAATAGTGCTGATAAAACTGAAATTATACCTTCTATAGATAAAGAATATATATCTAAAAATTTTTCTTTAGAACAGGAGTTAAATGCTAATTCTGAATGGTTCAATTTTGAAAATAAAGACAAAGTGAGTTATTTTATTGAAAAACTGGATGACAAATTAATTTTTAATTTTGAAGTTATTCACCATTTTCAAGAGCAATATTTTATAAAAAAAGAAAACTCCAGTATCGTTTATAAAATAAAAAGTAACACTAATTTTAAATTAGTTAAAAAGATGTTTAATAATTTTTCATCCAATAGTATTAATTTAGGAAATGAAACAAATAGTGAAAAAATTTTAGAAAAAATTAAAAATTTTTTAGCAGAAAATATCTCAAATAATTTTAATTATAATGAAGATTATTTCATTGAAAACGAAACTGAAAAAGTAGAAGAAATAATTAATTTAGCAAATAGAAATAAAGAAGATTTTATATATTTAAAAATAAAATCTAATCATAGTGATGAAAATAAAATAATAACTATATTCAATTTTGAAAATAAAACAAGAAAAATAAAGGAAATTTTGGATTTAAGCACTATAAAAATGGAAGATTTGATACTAAAATCTATTGATGAAATTGAGATTAAAAATAAAATAATTTCTTACATAAATACTTATTTTATTAATAATAATATTTCTTTTCCTAATGAATTAGAAATTGAATATTTTGATGAAAAAATTTTATCTTTAATTGCTCATAGAAACAAATTCATTTTTTTCAAAATAAAAGGAAAATATGACAATATAGTTAATTTTTCGACACTCAAAGTAAAAATAGAAAATATAGAAAATCAAAAATTAATTGATTTGAGTAATTATAAAATTCCTGAATTAAAGACTGAATTAGGAAATTATTTTGAGTTAAAAAATAAAATAATTAATTATATTAAAGATTATTTTAATGAATTTTTGTTTAATTATGAAAGTGATTATTTTATTTTAGATATAGAAAATAAAGAAAAAATAGAGAAATTGGTATCAAAAAGCGGTAGTAATATTTTGAATTTTGAAATAATTCCCAATTTAAATAATAAAGAAAACAAATTGGTTGGTAAAACAAGATTTTATGTCATAAATTTTTTGTCAAAAGAAAAGTTTAAAAACATAAAAGAAACTTTTAACAAAGAACAGAAAAATAATAAATCAAAAAAATTTAACTTTCTTTGATTAATACCTATTTTTGCTTTTTTAACCACTTCATCCACGTTAATAGGTATTAAATTTTATAAAAAATTCTTTAAATATAGAAAATAATTTGATATAACCATTATTTTTTTATATCATAATATGTTTCTTTATTTGGTATAATTAAATTCAAATTATACAAAGAAAGGAAAATTATGAAAATAAAAGATTTATTTAAAAATAAAGATACTATTTATTTAAATAAAGAATTTAGTTCTAAAAAAGAAGTTTTAAATTTCTTTTCTAAAGAACTTTATTCTAAAAAATACAGTGATAATCAAGAAACTGTTTTTAATTTATTTTTAAAAAGAGAAGAACAAGATTCAACTGGTATAGGTGACTATATTGCAGTTCCACATATGAGTGATGATTGTATTAAGGAATCAACTTTATTATTTGCAAGAGTTAATAATTTAGATTGAAATTCCATAGATGGAAAACCTGTTAAATACATTTTTGCTATGGCTTTTTCTAATCAACAAAGAGAAAATTCTCATTTAGATATAATGTCAAAATTAGCAAAATTTTTAACCAAACCTGATTTTATTGAATCTTTAGAAAGAATTCAAACAGTAGATGATTTTATGTTATTAATTGAAAAATATGAGCAAGAAAATGATAAAAATACAAATAATAACAATTTAAATCAAACATATGATATAGTTGCTGTAACCGCTTGTCCAACAGGAATTGCTCATACTTATTTAGCCGAGCAAAAATTAATTGAACAGGCTAAAAAAATGAATCTTTCAATAAAGGTAGAAACACAAGGTGCAGATGGAATAAAAAATCCTTTATCAAGTGCTGAAATCGAAAAAGCAAAAGGTGTAATTTTAGCTGTTGATAGAGAAATAGAAAAAGAAAAATTTGCCAACTGTTCTAATGTTATTGAAATTTCAACTCAAAAGGCAATACATAAACCAGAAGAACAAATTCAAAAAATTTTAGATAATAAAGGAACCAAAATTAAATCTGTTTCTTCTGGAAATAAAACTGAAAACGTAGAAGGGGAATTAAGTTTTAGTGGTTTTGCTAAAAAAATGCATCGTTCCCTATTAACTGGTATTTCATATATGTTACCTTTTATAGTTTTTGGTGGAATTATTTTAGCTATTGGATTCATTATCGATTTAATAGTAGGTAAAGCATTAGGTGTTGATATTCAATCTAACGGATTTTTAGCATCATTTGGATTTAATAACGGTGTTGCTAATCTATTTTTCAAAATAGGTAAAGTATCACTTGGATTAGCGGTTCCTGTGCTTACAGCTTATATTTCTTTTGCTTTAGTAGGAAGACAAGGGTTATTACCTGGTTTTGTGATCGGGACAATAGCAAGTGGAGGATTATCAGATACATATTCATTCTTGTTACCATCAATTACTAACTCAGGAGTAAATAATGCTGATAAATTTTTAGGAACTGGGTCAGGTTTTGTTGGTGGAATACTTGGAGCATTTTTTGTAGGTGCAATGATAATTGTATTTTCTAAATATGTTTTTGGAAAACTTCCAAAACATTTACAAGGAATTAAAAATATTTTATTTATTCCTTTATTTGGAACAATTGTTATAGCTTTAGCATTTTGAGTTGTTAACATAGTATTAATTTATGTAAATTTAGGTTTAGTATTATTTTTACAATTAATGCAAAATAAACCTTATTTAGCATGATTACTAGGACTAATTCTTGGTTCAATGATGGCAATTGACTTAGGTGGACCAATTAATAAAGCTGCATACATTTTTGGTACATTAACAATTGTAAATGGTCAATCTTCAGTTTCTATGGCTGCAGTAATGGCGGCTGGTATGGTTCCTCCTTTAGGAATTTCATTATCAATGTTTATTAGTAAAAAATTATGAACTAAAGAAGAAATTGAAGCTGGAAGAATTTCTAACATAATTTTTGGTTTATCATTCATTTCAGAAGGAGCAATTCCTTATACTTCACAAAGACCAAAAATATTAGTACCTGCTAACATTGTGGGTGGAGCAGTTGCTGGTATAGTTTCTGCACTTCTTGGTGTTAATATTGTTGCACCACATGGTGGAATGTTTGTTGTCTTTTTAGCAAGAACACATCTATTTAATAGTTTTGGATTGCAAATTGGTTTAGGTATTGTATTTTGAATTTTAGCTATTTTACTTGGATCTTTTGCATCAGCATTAACAATAATTTTAATGCACAAATTTGCAAATAAAAAACAAGCTAAATAATATGAGTAAAAATATTTATACTTTAACACTTTCTCCATCAAAAGATTTGGTTATTGAAAACGCAACTTTTAATTTAAAAGAAGTAAATAGATATATTGATTCACACATTTTCCCAGGCGGAAAAGGAATAAATGCTTCAATTATTTTGAAAAGACACGATATCGATAATACAGCAATAAGTTTTTTTGATGCAGATACTTATAAAGAATTTAAAGAAATTTTTAATACTGAAAATATTAAATTAATAAATATAGATCACCCTAAAAAAACAAGACTAAATATAAAATTTTACGGAAAAAATACAGATTTTGAACTAAATGGACCTAAAACTAATTTGTCTTATGATTTAGTTGGAAAACTCAAAAAAGAATTAAATAAAATAACCAAAAATGATCTTCTTTTAATCATGGGACATAGCAATGAATTTATAACAGAAGAAATTATTGAAATTATTTATCAAAAAGGAATTAATTTTGTTTTAGACATTGATACAGAAAAAATGCAAACATATATTAAATACAATCCTTTTTTAATTAAACCTAATAAGGACGAGTTAGAAAGAAATTTCAATACAAAAATTTCTTCAGAAAAAGAATTAATAGAAATAATGAAAAAAATTCAAAACAATGGATGTCAAAATGTTATGGTTTCATTGGATAAAAATGGTTCATATTTATTAACTAAAGAAAAAGAAATTTATAAAGCATCAGTAATTGAGAAAATAAATGTTGTTTCCGCCACAGGAGCGGGAGACACAGTTATTTCTATGTTTGTTTCAAACTATTTTTTAAACTTAGAGAATGCTGAAAATTCTTTTCGTATAGCTAATGCAGCAGCAATGGGGACTGTTGCTTCTCAATGATTAGGAAATAAAAAATTAACAGAAAAATTTTTAAATAACGTAAAAATTGAGAAATTATCTTATTAAACACCATTTAAATTATGGTGCCTTAAATGAAATATAAAGTGCACCAGTGTTTTTATAACCTATTTGTATTTTATA
>NZ_JBTGVF010000013.1:0-25813 GCF_054343435.1 Mycoplasma sp. 5370 | reverse complement strand
AATAATTATTATTTTCATATCGCTAAAAAAAGGACATTTTGATTAATAATTTACAATTTAAAAATATTTAGTTTTAATTCACTAATTTTTAGAAGATTTATTATTTAAATAATTTTCAAGTTGTTCAGGAGTTCCAAGTGATATATAAACATTTTCTCTTAAAGCCATTCAACCTATTTTTTCTTTATTTTCTAGCATTAAATTAAAAATATTAGACATATAAAATTCTTCTTTTATTTTTTTATTATAAATATGCATTTTTATACAATAATCAATAAATTTTTTCCCATTTTTAAAAAAATAAAGACCTGAAATTGCTTGATTAGAAATAACTTCTTTTTCTTTTGTTTCTAAAACTAAATTATTTTTGTGTTTTATGAAAGAAAAACTATTAGATGTAGAATAAAAAGTAGAAACAGCAGCATCGAATTTGTTTTGTAGAGAATATTCTAAAAAATTTTGTGCTTCTTTTTCTAAATAAAAATTATCAACATCAGCGAAAATGACAGGTTTTTTATTATCAATAATTTTTCAAATAGAAAGAGCAGTAGAAGCAGCTCCAGTAGTTGTTTCATCTACAGTAAAAATTTTAATTTTATATTTTTTTTGTAAAGAACTAATTTCTTTTTTATAAATTGAAGTAAATTCTTTTTTCATTACAAGAATAAATGTATTTTGCTTGTCAAAAGATTCGATTGCTAGTTCCAAGAATGTTTTATTTTCTATTTCAATAAAAGGTTTATCTGTTGTATAACCCTTTTCTTTAAACCTTTTTCCGTTTCCCGCCATTAATATTACAATCTGTGCTTTTTGTGTTTTTTTATCTTTCTTTTGCATATTTTCTTAAAAAATCTTCATTAATTTTATCTCATCCTTCAAAGTGGATGGAGCGATCGCATATTGTAATATCACCATTAGGTTTTCCGAAAAAAATTTCATCATATTGAATGTTATGATTCTTTAATCATTCTAAAGTTACTAATCCTATATTTTTCATAACTTTTCCTATATTATGATCTTGAGTTTGCATATTTCTTGCTGTATTAATAACAATTGTGTGTCCTTTTTGTTTCATTTCATCTATAAATTCTTTCGCTCCTGGCAAAGGTCTTACTTCGGAATAAGATTGATTTTCTTTTTTTATTTCACAAATAGTACCATCTAAATCTATAACTATTCTCATTTATCCTCCGATTTTAATAAATCATTGAAAATTTCAATAGATTTTAAATAAAAGATTTTTTGATGAATTTTAGATTCTTTATGTAACGGAATCATAGTTAAGAACAATAAACCTTCAATTAATTTAATTTCATTAAAAGAAATTTGAAATATTTCAGTAATTTTTTTATTAAAATAAAGCAAAATTTCTTTATTTTCTTTGTCAGAAAAAGGAAAATTTTCTTTTAGAATAAAATTATTAGAATTTTCTTGGAAAGAAAAATTATTGTGTACAATTCAGTCATATTTTCCAGAAATACTATGACTTAATTTTGCTAAATCGTATCTTAAATCTCCTATAACATCTCTGTAATAATCAAATCTACCTCTTGGATCTACTAATTTAATTTCTTTTGTTTTTTCATCAAATAAAATGTTACTAAAGAAAAAATCTCCATGAACAATTGAAAGTAACTCTCTATTTATTAATTTCTCTTCAATCAAATTAAAAACTTTTTCTTTAATTTGATTAAAAGGTTTCAATTCTTTATTATTAAAAATTATTTTTTTATTAATATCTACAAATTCTGATTCATTTATTTGATTTATTCTATTATTTGTTTTTTCAATATAAATAAAACGAGATAAAGAATCATCTTTATTTTTATAAGGGTTTAAAAAAGAAGTATCTTTAAATTGTTTTAATACATAAAACAATTTGTCAATTAATTCATAAAAATTATTTATATAAACTTTTTTTTGTAAATAGTTATAAATGTTAGGAAAATCTACAAAATCCATAACTATTGTACTAAAATCGTTTAGTTCTTGATATAAATAAATGTTAGGGATGAATTTTTTTAAGTTTTGAGGTAATTTTATAAATCAATAATATTCATCTAATATTTTGTTTTTATCAGCAGAACTTTTATATATCAAGTTATTTTTCTTTTCTATTGAGTTAAAATATCTTGATAAAAATTCTTTATTTATTTTTTCTGTCATTTGTAGATTCCTTTAGATAATGTTCTTTATTTTGGGATTTTTCTTTCTTTAATTTTAAAATATTTTTCTTAGAAAAGATGAAAAATATTTTAATTAAATGTTGTTTAAATAATTCTTTGATACAAAATTTTATTGCTAACTTAAAAAAAGTAAATTGAATTTTAGAGTTTTTTGTAGGTATTTTGTAAGGTATGCTAGGAAGTTGTTCTTTTCTTTCAAACTTATATTTATTTGCTATTTTTCAATTAGGTTCATATGTATCTATATAATATTTTAAAAAAGAAATATATTTTTTGTTAAAAGGCTGTGTAGCAAGATTTAGTAAAGAAAGTTTGGTAACCGCTTTATATCTGGATTTTAAATTATAAAAACCTATTTGTTTAGATTCTAAAGTTATAAAATTTTCATTTACATACTTGTCAAATTCTTCTTTTTTCTTTAAATCATCACCAACAACTTCTTCTAAATTTAAATTAGTATTTTCTTTAAAAACGAACTGAGGTAAATAATTTTCTGGATGCATTTTTACAGGAAGAAAGTCATTTTTCTTATTAAAATAAGCAAATTCATTTAAGTCTTTTATTAACTGAACTGGTTCTCAAAATTTTTTCACATCTGTTGTTAATCCAAAATTTAATCAGTCAGATATATGTAAATAAGCATAATCAATTTTACCATAACTTAAATTATTGTAATCACAACTAAAAAAAGTAGAAGAAATTAATCTTTTTTCAAATATTTTATATTTTTCATCTCTTTTGTGGAAAAAACTTGCAAAATCATTTAGAATATTATCGTTTTTGAAATATAAATCATTTCTAATTCTTAAAACATATTTGGTTTTAACTTCTTTTAAACCATTTTGAGTTGCAACAATAATTCTATTAATATTAATACCATATTTAAATTTAGTTATATAAAAACCACCAGGATCCTTGTTTAAAATAAATTTACTAACTTTAGGATTTTCATCAATTTCATCATTTTCTCAACATGATACCAAAATTGTTGATTTAGGAAAACGTTTTTTTAATGAATTAATGCTTTTTTTAGTATATTTATCATATTTTCCGTTAATTAAAATTGTTACATCTTCTTGATTGATTTTTTGCATTTTAAATATTGAAATAATAGTTATAACCTATTTTTTCAAGAATCCTTTCGTTTTTAATTATATTATTTTTGTTTTCATAAATTATTGTTATTTTGTTGGTAGAACAAATTTTATTTAATGTTTCTAAAGAAATTAAAAAGGAATCATCTTCTATGTTATTTAGTATTTCGTAAGAAATTACTAAAAATTTAGGTTTTATTTCTTTTAATATAGAAAATAACGATAAATTTATTTTTTGAACATAAATTCCCCATCTGTCAAAAGTTAATTCTTTATGTTTGGATGCTTCTTTAAATTTTTTTAAAAACATAGAATAACTTTTAATTCTGATAATTAAATTAGAAGTATTTTTATCTAATTTATTTCAATAATTTAAAAATACATCAGTATATGTATAAATAAAATTATGATTTTTTTCTTCACTTTTTAACTCAATATCTTTTTTGAGAATTTTTTCAGCTATTTTTATTTTTTCTCTAACAAAAAGAAATTTTTTAATTTCGGGGCGAATGTTATCTATTTCTATTTCGCCAATTTTTCTTTTTCCTTTTCTTAATTCTAATTTGTTTGTTGTTATTACATCTTTTTTAAGAATTTCTTTAAATTCTTCAATAGCCTTATCGTATTTTTCTAATTCTTCTGTATATTCTAAAAAATAAGGATGTTCAAGTTCAATAGTTTTATTAACATTTTTAGATTTTCATAGTGAGAAGTTAATCATTTTTTTTATTTTTCCTGAACTTGAATTTTGCTGAGTTTTATTATCAATAATAACAACAGATTGTTCTGAAAAGAAAAAATTATTTTTTAATTTTGAAAATAACTTATATAGTTTATATTTTATTTTGTTTATTTTTCTTTTATTATTGGAATTAAAAGCTAGAATTAATATTCCTTCTTCTAAAAACAGTTGTTTTATTTTAAAATAAAGTAAAAAATTATTATACACAAGTTCTTCTAAAATGTTTTTGGAAATAGATTCATTTATAAATCATGTACTTAAAGAAAAATTGAAAAATAAGGAAAATCTTTTATTAGTTTTAAAATTTTTGATTTTCATAATTTTAATTTTTTTTACAATTTTTTGTAAAAATTTAATATTTATTTTGCTATATCTATTTCTATAAATAAATATATATTTTCCACCTTCATTTGAAAAAATAAATTTATATTTTTTATTTGTTTCTTTTTTGTTTTCTTTATCAATTATATTTAAATCTAACTCTTTATTAGATCAAGTTTTCATATTTTCAATAAACTTGCTACGATCTTTTGCATCAATTAAAAGTATAAAATCATTTAATTTAACTCAATTTCCTGTATAAATATTTAATTTATTTTTAAAAACTTCTAAAACACTGTCTTTAAATTTAGAATCTATTACTCTTATTCTTTCGTTTTCTTCATCAAAACTTAAAGGAATGATAATAGAACTATTTTTTAAAATATGTTTTTCATTTTTGGAATAAACAAAAAATAAAATTCCTGATGCCGCTATACATAACAAAATAATAATAACTACTAAAATAATACCTAAATGATCTAATTGAAAATTATTTTTAGTCATAATCTTAGATAGGTGTTATCCTTTCTAAAGATTTGTGCTGTTTCATTATTTTTTTGGTTGCATCTTTTTCAGGTAAGTTTTTGAACTTAACAATTATTGTATCACCTTCTTCAGCAAGAACTATTCCTTCTCCAAAAACAATGTGATTTACCAAATCACCTACAACTAAATTTATTGTTTTATCATTTCTTTTATAGTTTAATTGTCCATCATTGGTTCTTTTTGTGAAATTTTGTAAAATTTCAGATTTTATTCCCATTTCTGAAATAAATCTCGAAGTTTGAGAATATGCTTGATTTTCAAAATAGTTTCCACCAGAATCAGAAATAAATAATCTTTCTTTAGCTCTTGTGATAGCTACATAAGCAAGTCTTCTTTCTTCTTCTATATTTTCTTCATCTTTTAAAGTTCTTTTATTTGGACAAATACCCTCAGCCATTCCTACTAAAAATACATTTTGGAACTCCAAACCTTTGGAACTGTGTATTGTCATTAAAGTTACAGTATTTGGTTCATAGTTCGAGTCATCACTATCTGTTAATAAAGAAATTTCGTGTAAATAATCATTTAATGTTAAATTAGGATTTTTAGATTCTCAAGATTTAATCCCTTGCATTAAACTATGCAAATTATTTAGAGCATCCTGTTTATCTAAAATGTTTTTATTTGAACTTATGTATTTAATTTTTTCAATAAATTTCTCAAGAACAAAGGAGATACTTTTTTCACTTTTTAGCAGTTTTCTTGCGAAGTTAATAGAATTTAAAAAATCAACCAGTTCTTTTTGAAGAGAATGATTTAAAGGTAATTCTTCAAATCCTTCTTCTTTCATATAAGTTTTTCTATTAGTGAAATAATCAATTAAACAATCAAAAAGGGCAACATTTCTTTTGTTTGCATATTCAGTTAATTTTTGAATCGCTGAAGGACCAATTTTTCTAGAAGGAATGTTTATAATTCTTAGTAAACCAACAGTTGAACCATCATTTATGACTTTTAGATAAGCGATTAAATCTTTTATAACTTTTTTTTCAAAAAATTTAGTTCCACCTAAAAGTTGATAAGGGATATTTTCTTTAATTAAAGCTTCTTCAAAAGCTCTTGAATAAAAACCGGAACGATATAAAATTGCTATATTTTTAAGTTGAACCTTTTTTCTTTTTAAATCATTTATTTCTTCTGCAACTCATCTAGCTTCAACTTCTACGTTAAAAGAATGGTGAAATATAATTTCTTCATTTGAAATATTATCGGTGAATAAGTTTTTTTCTAAACGATTTTTATTATTTTTAATCAAAGAGTTAGCTGCATTTAGTATTTGATTGGTAGAACGGTAGTTTTGATCCAGGGTAATTGTTAAGGCACCTGGGAAAAATTTATCAAAATTTAAAATTAATTCTACATCAGCACCTCTTCAAGTATAAATTGTTTGATCAGGATCTCCAACAACTGTTAAAATATTTTTTTCTCCTGTTAAATGTTTAATAATTTCGAATTGCAATTCTGATGTATCTTGAAATTCATCAACGAGAATATGAGAAAATTTATTTCTTCATTTTTCCTTTATTTCTGGAAATTGTTGAAAGATTTTAACGGTAAAAATCATTAAATCATCAAAGTCTAATGCTTTTAATAATTTTAATTCTTTTGAGTATTCAGTATAAAGATCAACTATTATTTCATCATCTTCTTCTAATTTATCTATATCTATTTCTTCTGGCAAAATTTCTAAATTTTTTCATTTAGAAATTTTTTCTAAAACAGTTGAATAATTAATGTCTCTATTTGTTATTTTTAATTTTCTATATATGTTTTCTAAAATATTTTTTTGATCTGAAGAATCAAGAATATCGAAATTAGAATTATAATCTTTGAGATTGGTGATTTCTCTTCTTAAAATATAGTTACATAAAGAGTGAAAAGTACTTATAAAAACTTCATTTCCTTTTTCTTCAACTAAATTTATAACCCTTTCTTTCATTTCGTTTGAGGCTTTATTAGTAAAAGTAACTGCTAAAATTTTTTTAGCATCAGTAATTTGATTTTCAATTAAGTAAGCTATTTTTCTTGTTAATACTCCTGTTTTACCACTACCAGCTCCGGCAATTATTCGAAGATGACCTTGATTATAAACAACAGCACTTTTTTGTTTATCATTTAAATTTGAGAGAATTTTTACATTATTATCATTCTTCATAATAATCTCCTTTCGTGTCTCATTGCACTTTGGTTCAATTTAGGTTTTTAATTTCTAAAGGTTTTTGAGTTTCGATGAATTTGTTTTTGTATACTAATTTGCTTTTGGAAAAAATATTTATGATGTTCTTTTTTGGATTAAATATGTTGAAAAAAAATAAAATTAAAAGCAAAATAAAGTTAAAGTTAGAAAAAGCAATAAAAATATTTATTAAAACTTTTTCTAATGAAGTCAAATTACTAAATTGCTTATTTTTATCTTTTAGTAAACTGTTGCTAGAAACAATTTTCTGTGATAATTCAGGGTTAATTAAAAGAATAAAAAGAAAAATTAATATAACTCAATTTAAAGAAAAAAATAAATTTCTTTTTAATAAGCAAGAAAGTAATTCTTTTTTGTTTACTTTTTTTTCTGTTTGTAATTCTAATTTACAAATTATTTTTCCAATACTCTTGCCTTGATTTAACAAAGGAATGAGTAATTGGAAAGCCAAAATAAATATAATTTGAAAGAAAAGTCAAAAATAATAAGCTAAGTTATAATCGTTTTTAAATATTAAAAAGAATAAAAAACCTAAAGAAGAAAAAGCAAAAGAGAAATATAATAAAATATCAATTAAAGAAGAGAGAAACTTTATTGAAATACTCGCTTCTGCTTTAGTTAAATTTTTTTGGAAATTGAATGTCATTTTGATGGGGCTGTATTTTCTGTAATAAGTTTACTTTCGTTACTGTTTAATAGGATGTATTTATTTACTGATAAAAGTAAATTAAATTCATTTTTTCTTAATAATTTTAATTTTTCATAATATTTTAAAACAGTTATTGGAAATTCTTCTTGTCTTGTTAATAGTCTTGTTAATAGAGATTTTTTAGTTACTCCTAAAATTACAGGAATAAAAATTTGTAAAAAGTAAAGTTTGGCATATAAAATCTCTTCCATAAATTCAATTTTATTTTCTCTTGTGAAATTTTCAATATTTTTTCAGTCCCTAATAACTTGTGAAGGGTTAAAAATGCTTATTTCATTATTTCATTCATTAACGATGATTTCATCGATATAGACATAACTTTCTAAAAAGGGTAGTGTTTTGTATAGTATTTCAATCAAATATTTAGAACTAGCATCTTTAAAATTTGTGTTCGCTGTTATTTCTAAAAATTTATTTGTGTTAAAAAATTTGTTAAAAATAATTGGAAAAGTGTATGCAATTACCTTTTTGTCTTCTTGAATTTTAAAAATTTTATTGTCTTGAATTCTTTTTTTAGGTTCTAATTGAAAAAAACCTTTAAATTTAGGCTTAAATTCAATAATGTCAACCTTGTATTTTTTTTCAATTTCAATAAATCTTTTGACAAAAAAGTTTTTTAAGTTAGTTTCAGGAAAAACAACAATAAAATATTCTCCAACTGCTTTTGTAAGCATATCAAAAATATCGCGAATAACACCTTGTCTTTTTGTATTAATTAAAATTTTTAATTTATCTTTGAAAAGTTCTTTATATTCATAAACTAAATTCAATTCATCATTTGTAGGTTTGTTAATTGTGACAATAACTTCAAAATCTTCATTTTTCTGTTGAACATAACAAGAGTCTAAAAGAGATTTAAGTTCATTTTTTTGTTTATATGATGGGATTAATATTGATAATTTCATTTTTACTCCTTTATTTACATTTTTAAGTTATTAACTGTTCTTGGGAAAGGAATAGTATCTCTAATATTGTCGATTCCTGTAACATACATAACAAGTCTTTCAAAACCAAGTCCAAATCCTGATGAACCAGCATCACCAAATCTTCTTAAATCTAAATATCATTTTAAATCGTCTTCTGGGATTGATAATTCACGAACTCTTTGTAGTAATTTTTCATAACGAACTTCTCTTTGGGAACCCCCAATTAATTCACCAATACCTGGAACTAATAAATCAAAAGCAGCAACTGTTTTATTATCATCATTTTGATACATATAGAAAGCTTTGAATTCTTTTGGATAATTTATAACAGCAACAGGCCCGTTAAATAATTTTTCTGCTAAGTATTTTTCGTGTTCTGTAGCTAAATCTAAACCAAAATAAATATTTTTTTCTTCAAAAATATCTTTTACTTTTACTAATTCTGCTATAGCGTCTTTATAATCGATAATAGAAAGTGTTTTGTTTAAAAATAAATTTAGTTTTTCTCTCAAGTTTTTATCAACAACTTCTTCTAAAAAATCAAATTCTAATTTATGTTTTTCTAAAGTGTTTTTAATAACAGTTTTTAGCATATGGTCAGATAATTTAATCACATCTTGCAATTCGTAAAAAGCGATTTCAGGTTCAACCATTCAAAATTCTGCTGCATGCTTTTTAGTGTGAGAATTTTCAGCTCTAAATGTTGGAGCAAAAGTATAAACCTTTTTCATTCCAATTGCATAAGATTCAGCGTGTAATTGACCAGTAACACCTAAAGTTGCTTTTTTTCCAAAAAACATTTTTTCATTTTCTGAATCCACAACAAAAGTTTCTCCTGCTCCTTCTCCGTCGTTAGAAGTTATGATAGGTGCTGAAACATAAAGGAAATCATGATTAGAGAAAAATTTATGAATTTCTATCGCCAAAGTAGAACGAATTAGCATTATAGCTTTTATTAATTTTGTTCTGTGTCTTAAATGAGGTATTTCTCTTAAAAATTCCATTGAAATTTCTTTTTTCTGAATTGGAAAATCTTCATCTGTATTTTTTAATAACTTAAATTCATCAGCTTGAAGTTCGATAGGTTGTTTTGAATTTGGAGTGTAATTTAAAACACCTTTAACATAAATAGCTGCTCCATCCCTTGCCTTATCGACTTCTTGTAAATTGATTTTTTCGTTTTTTAAAACTACCTGCAAATTAACTATTGTAGAACCATCATTTATTTCTAAAAATTTAATTTTTGTATTTCCTCTTAAGTTTGTTAGTCATCCTTGAATACTAAAAATTTTTTTATCATTTTCTTTAGCATTTAATATTACATTTTTTATACTTTTCATTGTTGCCTGCTTTCTAACATTTATTATTATATTAATATTATTTAAATTTTACTATAAACTGAAGATTTTGTTATTGAAATTTATAATAAAATAATTAATTTTTTTATTAATTCAAGAGTTTTAGTATAATTTGAATAATGATTATTTTTTAAGGAGAAAAATGAAAAAATTAACAATTATTGGTAATTGAAAAATGAATAAAAATGCTCAAGAAACAAAAGCATTTTTAGATGAATTTAGTAGATTATACAGTGAAAACAAAACAAAAATTTCAGATGAAGTTACTTTCGGAATTGCTGCACCTTTTACTAATTTATTTTTATTTGAAAAATCAAATTTAAAAATAGTAGCACAAAACTTTTCAAATTTTGATTCTGGTGCATATACAGGGGAAATTTCTGCATCTATGTTAAAGGATTTATCTGTATCTTTTGTAATTTTAGGACACTCTGAAAGAAGACAATATTTTGGTGAAACAGATGAATTAGTTAACTTAAAAGTTCATCAAGCATTAAAAGAAGGATTAACTCCTGTTGTTTGTGTTGGAGAAACATTAGAAGAATACGAAAATAATAAAACAAAAGATGTTATTTTACATCAATTAAAAAATTCTTTAAAAAATGTAGAAGATTTTTCTAAAATTGTAATTGCTTATGAACCTGTTTGAGCAATTGGTACAGGAAAAACAGCAACTGCACAAATAGCACAAGAAGTTTGTGAATTTATAAGAGAAAACACACATAATGATGTTGTTATTCAATATGGAGGTTCAGTAAGTCCAACAAATATTGAAGAATTAATGAATCAAAAAGATATTGATGGAGCACTTGTAGGTGGAGCTTCATTAAAAGCAGATTCTTTCATAAAATTATTAACATTAAACAAATAATGTGATAAAATTTAAATATTAATAAAATTAATATAAAATATTTTTTCTCGGTTTTAACATTCGTTCAAGTTTTTGCTGGGATTAAATCAAAGGAGAAAATATGGTTTCAAAAGAACGTAAAAGAGAATTAACAATTGAATTCGGTGGAAACGAAAAAAACACAGGTATGATTGAAGTTCAAGTTGCAATTTTAACTGAAGATATTGAATCATTAAAAAAACATTTTGAAGTTAATAAAAAAGATAAACATTCAAAACGTGGATTTATGGCAAAAGTTAATAAACGTAAAAAACTTTTATTATATTTAAAAGAAAACAATTTTGATTCTTACAAAAAAACTATTGAAAAACTTAATATTAGAAAATAGTTTTTTCAATTTATTTATAAAATACACAAGATTAAATTATTTAAGTTTAATTTTGTGTATTTTTTGTTAAAATTTAATTTATGAAAATAATTGTAAAAAATGTAAAAAATGGTGTTTTGGAAACTCAATTTGGTAATTCTAATTTAAAAGACAATTCTGTAAGTTTCCCAATAAAATGGTCAAAAGTAAAAAATGCTAAATCATATGCTATAACATTAATTGATAAGGAAGCTTCTAAATCTTTAGGAGTACCTTTTATTCATTGAATTGCCGCAAATATAAAGAAAAATAGGGTAGATTGGGATTTTTCATTTCAAAATAAAGATAAAATTATTCAATTTGAAAACTCTATGTCAGCCTTCGCTAAAAAACATTTACTGGAACAAATTGTTTCAATCGAAAATAATGGCGTTTATGTAGGACCATTCCCTGTAGAAAGTGACCATAATTATGAATTAAGAATTTATGCTTTAAATACAGAAGACATTTTAAAAAATTCAAATTTTAATAAAGAAGATAAATTATTTTTTGACGATTTTCAAAATTTGATAAAAGGAAAAGTTATCGATTCAGGATTTTATACTTTTTTATATAGAACAAAATATGTTTTTATCAATGATAGATTTGTAGAAAATAACAAAGAAAGTCAGGAATTAAACAAAGGACTTGAAAAAGATAAAATTTTCTTTTATAAAGGTAATAAAAAGACAAATATTGAAATTAAATCTAGTGCTTTTTATAGAGAAAACAATGAAATATTTTTAAATAAATTTTATGTAGCACAAAAACATAATAATTTGTTTCATTCAATATCTCTACCTTTAGAATTTTCCAAAATAAATGAAGCTAAAAGTTATGTTGTGACACTTTTAGGAAACGCTGAAGTAAAAAACTATGCTACACCTTTAATATTTTGAATTAGAACTGAGTTAGAAAATGAAAATGTGAATTTAGAAACTGATAACTTCATAAAAATTCCTTCAAGAGTAATTAATCAATTTAACATTGATAAAGAACAAAAATATCACTATATTAATACTTTTGGTACTCACCTTGCACAAAGAATAGCTAGTGATTTTGGAGAAAATAATGAGATATTTAGGTATATAGCAAACGATTATGGATTGGTAAAAATACCAAATATTTCAGATTCAAACGGAATTTATACATTAACAATTTATGCATTAGATGAAAAAATCAATTTTGTAAAAAGAGAAAATTTTGATGTTATTTCATTGGGAGATGTTTTAGAAAATATAAAATCCCATGTTGTAGGAGAAGGAAATATTCAATTTAAAATAAAATAATGAATAACTTATTTGAAATTAAAAAATCTAAATTTTACTCCTTTTTATATGAAATTAAAGACAAAAACGAAGTAAAAACAATAATTGAAAATCTAAAAAAAGAACATAAAAAAGCTAGACACATTTGTTATGCTTTTTTATTCACTGATATTAATGGAATAACACATTATGGAATGAGCGATGATGGGGAACCGCAAGGAACTGCAGGAAAACCACTTTTAAATTTGCTTCAAATAAAAAAAATAGAAAATAGCCTCATTGTTGTTGTTAGATATTTTGGTGGAATCAAACTCGGAGCAGGAGGTTTGATTAGATCTTATATAAATTCTGCTAATTTATTATTAAATAATAATAAAAAAAGCAATAAATAGTATAATTAAAAATTATGATAAAACTTAAAAACGTATCTTTTAGTTACAGCGATGAAGAAAATGCAAAATTAGCATTAGATGATATAAATTTAGAATTCAAAGCAGGAAAATATATTGCCATTTTAGGGCACAATGGTTCGGGAAAATCAACTTTATCTAAAATTTTAACAGGAATTATAAAACCTAAAAAAGGTGAAGTGTGAATAAATGATATTTTATTATCCAAAAGCACTTTAAATGAAGCAAGAAAATATATTGGAATTATTTTTCAAAATCCAGATAATCAATTTGTTGGTGCAACAGTTGAAGATGATATTGCCTTTGGTTTGGAAAATAGATGTGTTAATCCAAAGGAAATGAAGGAAATAATTTTCAATTTAGCTCAAAAAGTTGATATGCTAGATCATCTTGAAAGAGAACCACAAAATTTATCTGGTGGTCAAAAACAAAGAGTTGCAATTGCTTCCATTTTAGCTTTAAGTCCTAAAATTATAATCTTTGATGAGGTTACATCAATGCTAGATCCTAAAGGAAAACACGATGTTTTAAACATAATTAGGGAAATTCAATCTACAAGAACAAAAACTTTAATTTCTATAACTCACGATATGGATGAAGCTGTTTTAGCAGATGAAGTGATAGTTTTAGCAAAAGGTAAGGTAATAGCACAAGGATCTCCAAAAAACATTTTAAATGATAAAAAAGTATTAGAAGAAGCAAAATTAGATTCACCATTTATTTATAAAATTTCTTCTTTAATAAATAAAATAAAACCAACATATGATGAAAATGAATTAATAGAGGAAATATGCAAATTAAAATAAAAAATATATTTAAAATTTATGATAAAGATTTACCTTCAAGATTTAATGCCTTAGATGATGTTTCAACTGAAATAAATAAAGGTGAATTCATTTCAATTATAGGACAAACAGGTAGTGGAAAAACCACATTTATCGAACATATGAATGGTTTAATTTATCCAGACGATGGTGAAGTGGAATTTATTTATGTTAATGAAAACAAAAATAAAGAAAATATACAGAAAAATGTTATTTTAAAAAAGAAAAAACTTTTTGCAAAAAGAGTTAAAGGTAAAGAGTTAAAACAAATAAGAAAAAGGGTTGGTGTTGTGTTTCAATTTGCAGAATACCAACTATTTGAGCAAACTATTGAAAAAGATATTATATTTGGTGCTGTTTCAATGGGAGAAGAAAAGAAAAAAGCTATTGAAAAAGCTAAAAATATAATTAAACTTGTTGGTTTAGATGAATCTTATTTACAAAAATCACCTTTTGATTTATCAGGTGGACAAAAAAGAAGGGTGGCAATTGCAGGAATTTTAGCAATGGATCCTGATATCATTTTTTTTGATGAACCAACAGCAGGTTTAGATCCGGTAGGGATTCAAGAAACTTTGGAAATTTTTGATAATTTACACAAAGCAGGAAAAACTATAGTAATTGTAACTCATGATTTAGATAATGCTTTAACTTGAACAAATAGAACAATTGTATTCAAGGAAGGTAAAATAATTAAAGATGGAGACACTTACGAAATACTTAGTGATACAGAGTTTTTAGAAGATAATAAAATGCAACCAACTAAATTGTTAAGTTTTGTTAATAAACTAAAACAAAAAGGAATAAATATTCCAAAAGTTAAAAATATTAATGAGTTAATTTCAGAAATAAATAAGTTAATAAAGGAGTAATATGAATATAGTAATTGGAAAATATGTACCTAAAAATACGTTTTTGCATAAGTTAGATCCAAGAATTAAATTAATATTTAATATTATTTTTATTACTTTGTTTTTTGTAACAACACATTTATTAACTCTTTCTTTTTTAATAATTCCTATGATAATTTTGTTTGCTGTTACCACTAAAAAACCTTTTCACTTAATAAAAGTAGCTAAGTTACCTATTTTTATATTTTTATTTATGTCTATAATTTATTCTTTTATATTAAATGATTTAAGTAATTTTAATAAACCAGAATTCATTATAAAAGGTTTAGATCACGATCAATCTTATAAATTTATAAGTCAAGAATGATTTTCATTGAACTTAAAATTTACAACTTTAAAATATACTAATTTATCTTTTATAAGGGCTTTTGTTCTTGGTTTAAGAATTTATTGTATGATTTTAATCACTACTCTTTTGATTTATACTACTAAACCTGTATTATTAACAAGAGCTATTGAAGATTTGATTTTCCCATTAAAACTTGTAAAAATTAATACCAATGTAATAGCGATGATTATTTCAATTGCAATTAGATTCATTCCTACTTTATTACTTGAAGCAAATAGAATTATTAAAGCACAAGCTTCAAGAGGAGTTGATTTTAAACACGGAAAAATTAATGATAAAGTTAAGGCAATGATTACCTTAACAATTCCACTATTTGTTTTATCATTTTCTAGAGCAGAAGATTTATCAAACGCAATGGAAGTAAGAGGTTATGATCCTTATGAAAAAAGAACAAAATATCGTCGTCTTTATTTAAAATGATTTGACTACTTATTTTTATTATTTTTAATTAGTTTTATAGTTTTTGTTATATTAGTAGAACAAAATGTAATAGGACCATTACCGCTATTTTGAATTTATACAGCTCAACAATTTTAATAAGGATGATTTATGAGAAAAAAAACAAAAGATAAAATAAAAGGAAAAACCGATTTAGAAATTAAAAAAATTATTGAAGATTTAAGACAAGAAATTTCATATCATGATAAATTGTATTTTGAAGAAAATACACAAGAAATTAGCGACTTAGAATATGAAGACAAAATGAAAGAGTTAAAAGAATTAGAAAATGTATATTTTTCTTTATTTTCTTGAGAAGAAAATTTAAATTCACCAACTCAAAAAATTCATTCTATAAGTTCTACTCAATTTGAAAAAGTTAAACATTCTTTTGCGATGTTATCTTTAAATAAAGCTTATTCATATGAAGAAATTCAAAAATTTTTGAATGATTCTCAAGAAGTTATAAAGGAAATTAAAGATTTTTATATTGAACCTAAAATTGATGGACTTTCTGTTGCTCTTCATTATAAAGATGGTAAATTAATAAAAGCATTAACTCGTGGTAATGGTATTGAAGGTGAAAATATCATTAATAATATATTAAAAACAAAAGATGAATTTTTTCCGAAAATAATAAAATATGATAAACCCATTGAAATTAGAGGAGAAATATATATTGATAAAGATGATTTTATTGATTTAAATTCACAAATTCAAGCAAAAATTGATGAATATAACCAACAAAAAATCGATGAAGAATCCTCGAACTCTAAAATTAAATCTTTAGAAAGAAAAAATTTGTTTTTAAATCCAAGAAATGCAGCTGCAGGAATAGTAAGAAAATTGAAAAACGTTTCCACTGATGAAATGCACAAAATTAAAGCATTTTTTTATCAAGTTGTAGAACCTATTAACCATAATATTAATTCTGTTTCGCAAACTATCAACTTTTTAAAAACAAATCATTTTCCTGTAAATACAATAGGAAAAACTGTACATAATTTACTTGAAATACAGGAAATTATAGAATATGTGGATAAAAATAGAGATGATTTGAAATATGAAATAGACGGAATGGTAATTAAGGTAAATGATGTTATTTTCTCCGAAGAATTGGGTTATACTTCTAAATTTCCTAAAGGAGCTATTGCATATAAATTTTATGATGAAATCGTAAAAACTAAATTACTTTCAGTTGATTACCAAACAGGAAGAACAGGAAAAATTGCTTATGTTGCCAATTTAGAACCAGTTTTTTTAAATGGAACTAAAGTTGAAAAAGCTTATTTACATAATTTTCAAAACATTTTAAATCTTAAAATTAGAATTGGAGAAGATGTTTATATTAAAAAATCTGGAGAAATTATTCCACAAGTAATTTCATCTGTAAAAAAATTCGAAAATACCAATATTGATATTTTAACTCACTGTCCAAGTTGTAATTTTCCTTTACATAATACAGAAAAAGAACAATTTTGTGAAAATGAAAATTGTTCAGACAAAATTGTTAGAAAAATTATCCACTTCTTTTCCAAAAATGCTTTCGATGTTTCAACACTTTCTAAAAAAACTATTAAACAATTTTATGACTTTGGCGTAATAAAAAATGTTATTGATGTATTTGAGTTAGAAAAAAATATTGCTTTAATTAGTGCTAATAATAAAAAATGAACTAAGAATTTTAAGATGCGTTCCACAACTGTATTATTAAAAGCCATAAATGATTCTAAAACCATAGAATTTAGTAAATTTATTTATGCACTTGGAATTAAAAATATAGGTGTTGAAGCATCTATTGAAATTAGTAAAAGGATCAATAATATTGATGAACTTTTAAATTATGATTATGAAAAATTTTTAGAAGTAAATAAATTTGGTGAAACCATTGTTAAAGAATTAAAAAATTATTTTAGTATTCAAGCAAATAAAGAATTTTTATTAAAATTAAAAGAACAAAATTTGAATTTTATAAAGGAAAACAATAAGATTGAAAGCAAAAATTTAGAAAATGTTTCTTTTGTTGTTACAGGAACTTTATCCATAACAAGAAATGAATTTAAAAAATTAGTAGTATCTAATTCTGGGGTACTTTCTAATACAATTACTTCTAAAACAAACTATTTAGTTGTTGGAGATTTACCAGGTGAATCTAAATTAAAATTAGCAGAAAAACACAAAACTCCAATAATTAATGAAAAGGAATTTTATAAACTTATTGAAAAATAAAAAAAATGCTTATTAATTTAAGCAAATTATTATATAATTATATAGTAAAAACTTGGGGGGCAATACTCAAGAGGCTGAAGAGGACGCATTGCTAACGCGTTAGGGGCTTAACCGCCCGCGCAGGTTCAAATCCTGTTTGCCCCGCCATTTTTTTATTACTTTTATTACATTTATAGGTATTTTAAAATGGGTTTTATTTGATTAACAATAACAGTTTTTTATATAATTGCTTTTTTATACGTTATTTTAAGTGAAAAAGAAAAAAATAAAATTTTTAAAGTAAAAAAATTTATTGAATTTTCAGATTTATCAGAAATAATAAAAATGAAAATAAAAAATAAATTTTTGAATCCTACCATTTATATAGAAATAGCAGTTCTAATATTAACTACTATTTTTTCATTTGTTAATGTTTTTCATTTAATATCTAACAATTTAATTGAGCAATTTCAAAATATTTTACAAGAAAAAAAACCAGATATTTTTATAAAAAATTGATTTTGAAATATTAAATTTTTTGAATTTATATCTTCATTAATAATTAACACTTTATTTAAATCAACTTTAATTTTTATCTATTATATAATTTGAAAAAAAATAAATGAATGATTATTTGATAGGAAAAAACATATTGAATATAAAAAAAATAGACAAAAATTTAATAGTTTCTTTTACCATAAAGATATTGTTGTTTATATTGTAAAAAAAATAATAATAATTTTATTTTATGTATTGATTTTATTTTTATTTTCTTTATTTATTTTAATTTTTTCTTCTGGTTTAGAGTGATTACTTATACTATTTTTAATGCTTTTAATTTTTATTCCTACTATAATAGGAATAATTATAATTTTTTATTCTAAATTTAATAGACACAAACATACTAAACATGAATATTTTAATTTTTTACAGGAAAATAAATCATTTTTAGAAGAAGAATATCAATTTATTTTTGTATATAAATATGTTGAATCTATTAATGATTTTTTGATTTTTAAAAATGAAAATAAAAACCAGTGAAAAAAATTCAAGCTCCAATATAAAAAAAGAAAAATTGATAAGAAAGACTTTTGAAAATTAAAATGAAGTCTAAAAATTTTTAATGAATTTAATAAAAATGTAAATAGAATTATTGCAAAAAAAGAAATAATAAATGAATGAAAATATATTTTACCAAGTGAATTGCAATTATGTCCAGAACATGGAAATACTATCATTTTTCATTCTAAATATAATTTATATTATTGTTCTTATGGAGAATATTTTTCTTTAATTTATTTAGAAAATATGGGGAAATGTAAATATTTTATTTTAAAAGAGTAAATGTGAAAATAAAATTCGAAATTTTACTGTTTAAATGTAAAAATTAATATAATATTATTTATATATAGAAAGGCAAAAAAATGGGAAATAAAATAAAAGTTAGAATTATAGAACATGAGCCAAGAATCAAATTTGAAATCTTGGAAGATGCAAAAAAAGGAGATTTTTTCTTTATAGATGAATATAAGGATGAAGGTGTAGAAAATTATTTAAATGAAGTGCGTTTAAAAATAGACGATGATTTATTTAATACAGCTAAAAACCAAGCACTTTTAGAGTATAAAACTAGTGAAGAATTCATTAATTTTAAAAATGATTTAAACGAAAAAAATAATATAATCAAAAATCACAAACAAGAATTAGAAAACGCTTCTTTAAGAGCTATAGAAGATTTTAGAAATAATGAAGAATTTACAGAAAAAATAAAGAAAATCGATAATTTAGTTGCTGAAAAAGAGAATTTAATCAAAGAAAAAACACAATTACAACATGAATTAGTTAATGCTGAAATTAAGACTATAAATGAATATAAAAAATCTCTTGAATATCTTGAATTAATTGATTCATTGCAAAACATAAGAAAAGAAAATGCAACTTTAGTAGAAAGAATGAAAAATATTAAACTTAATATGCAAAGTGAATCACAAGTAGAAATGACTAAAAAAGAAATTCAACATTCTAATGAAATACAAAAATGAATTAAGGAAAACACTGAACTAAAAACTACTATAAATGATTTACAAAGGAAAAAAAATGTAAATATAAAACTTATCGGTGAAGATTTAGAAAATTGAATAATTTCTCAAGCTTCTGAAAATCTTTCGTTTGATAACAACTGTTCTTTTTATAAAGATAATGAAGTTAAAGATCATACTAAAGCAGATTTTTTATATGATATTTATAGTAGAAATAATAATAAAAAATTATTAGGAAAAATAATAATAGAAGCAAAAAGTCAAGGTGAAACAGGTAATAAAAAGAATTCTGATTATTATGATAAATTAAAAAGAGACCAAACTAAAAAACAAGCTGATTTCGCTATTCTGGTTAGCGAATTAGAACCAGAAAAGGATTTTTTAATTTCTAAGGTATTTGATTATGAAAATATGTATGTTATAAGACCTGCATATTTAATTCCCTTTTTATCATTACTTAAACATTTTATAATGGAAAGAGAAAAAATAGCAGATGCTGAAATAACTTTCCAAGAAAAAAAGGATATTTTAGAACAATTTGATAAAATGAAAAATGAAATTTTAGATAATTCTCTTAAACACATAAGAACACAAACTGAAAAAATCTTAAAAAACGCAGAAACAATAGAAAAAAACGCAAAAGAAATAAAAGAATCTATTAGTTTAGTGGTTGATATTCACCTAAACACAGTAAAAAATAAAATAGAAAATTTTGCTATTCAAAAAATAACAAAAAAAATAGATAAAATTTATGAATAAAAAATTAGATTTGAAAAAATTTAAACCAGAAACACTGGATGAAATTATAGGTCAAGAGCATATTAAATTTCTTTTAAATAGAGTAATTGAATTAAAAAACAGAACATCTTTTATTTTTTATGGAGAAAGCGGAATTGGAAAAACATCAGTTGCAAATGTTTTAGCTTTAAATCTTAATTTAAAATACACTACATTTAATGCAACTATAGAAAATAAAGATTCGCTTTTAGAGAAAATTAAAAATAATGACATTTTGATTATTGATGAAATTCATCGTTTAAATAAAGATAAACAAGATTTACTTTTAAGTTATTTGGAAAAAGACCAAATTATAATTTATGCAACAACAACAGAAAACCCATATTTTAAAATCAATCCAGCAATTAGAAGCAGAATGCAAATTTTAAAATTCAACAAGCCTTCTTTGGAAGAAATAATAAATTTTTTTCATTCAAAAAGCTTCATTTTAGCAAAAGAAATTATAGAAAAAATAATATTTTTATCAAATTTTGATATAAGAACTATTTTTTGAAATTTAGATTTTGTTTTAACTTTAAGCAAAAATGAACCTTTAAGTGAAGAAGTTATCGAAAAATTATTACCAAATGTTAATTTTTACAGCGATAAAAATGCTGACTCACATTATAATAATTTAAGTGCTTTTCACAAATCATTAAGAGGGAGTGATCCTGATGCAGCTTTATATTATGGTATGTTAATTATTAAAAGCGGAGATTTTGATGGTTTATATAGAAGAATGCTTTGTGTTGCATATGAAGATATAGGTCTTGCTCATCCTAACATTTCTTTGAAAGTTATGGCAGCAATTGATTCAGCAGAAAGACTTGGAATGCCTGAAGCTAGATTGTCGCTTTCTACTATCATTATTGAATTGGCATTAAGTCCAAAAAGCAACTCAACTTATCAAGCAATGCAAAAAGTTTCTGAATTAATTGATAATGGTAAAATATATGAAATTCCAGATCATTTAAAAGATTCTCATTATAAAAGTGCTAAAAAATTTAATCACGGGGTAAATTATTTATATCCACATGATTTTTTAAATAATTATGTTGATCAACAATATTTACCTTCAGAAATAAAAAACAATAAATTTTTTGAATTTGGTAATAATAAAAATGAACAAAAATTAAAAGAATATTTGAATAAAATAAAGGAAAAATAAAGAAAAATGACAATATTAGGTATAGAAACTTCACACGATGACACATCTGTAGCTATTTTAAAAAACGGTAAAATACTTTCTAATATTACATTTAGTCAAATCAAAATTCATGCTAAATATGGAGGTACAATTCCGGAAATCGCTTCAAGAGAACATGTTAATAATATAGCTATTATTTTAGAAGAAATAAAAAAGATAATAGACTTAAATAAAATAGATTATATAGCATTTACAAAAGAACCTGGTTTAATTGGTTCTTTGCAAATAGGGAAATTATTTGCAGAAGCAATTTCATTAATTTTAAATAAACCTTTATTTCCGATAAATCATTTAAATGGTCATTTTTTTTCAGGTGCAATAGATAATGAAATAATTTATCCGGCTATTTCCCTTTTAGTCTCTGGGGGACATACTCAAATTTTATATGCTAAAAATCCTAAGCAAATAGAAATAATTGGCGAAACTTTAGATGATGCAGTTGGTGAGGCATATGATAAAATAGCTAGAAAATTAAATTTATCCTTTCCTGGCGGACCAATTATTGATAAAATATATTTTGATAATATAGGCAAACAAAGTCAATTTGTTAATAATATAAAAATTTCAAAACCAAAAACGGAAGGAAAATACGATTTTTCTTTAAGTGGTATAAAAACACAAGTTATAAATATTATAAATAACTTTGAAAATAGAAGATTAAGTGTTCCTGTTGAAGAAATAGCTTATTCTTTTCAAAAAACTATTGTTGATTATTTAATAGAAAAGATAAAAATGGCAATTGAAGAATTTCAACCTAATTCTATAGTTCTTGCAGGTGGAGTTTCTGCTAATAAACATTTAAGAAATGAATTTGTTAAACTACATTCAAATTCTATAATTCCTAAATTGGAATATTGCACTGATAATGCTGCTATGATCTGTAAGGCAGCAGAAATTTTGATAAAAGAAAACTAGGGTAAAACCTAGTTATTTTTATTTTCTTTATCTAGCAGAAAAGCAATTTCTTTATCATAAATTGGTCCTTCTTCTTTTCAAGGAGTCTCTAATATAATAGGTATATTATCAAATAAAGGATCGTGTACAATTTTTTTAAGAATTTCTTTAGGAATAAAACCTTCTCCAATGTTTGCGTGTCTATCTTTGTGCGAATTTAAAGGATTTTTCGAATCATTGAGATGAATAACTTTTAAATGTTTTAAAATATTTTTTTGTTTTAATTCATTTATAAATTCGTCATAATTTTCCAAATTATAACCTGCATCTCAAATATGACAGGTATCAATGCAAATTCCTGTTCTGGGATTATTCACTTCATTCAAAACAAAAAGTAATTCTTCAAAGTTAATTCCTACTTCAGAACCTTTTCCAGACATAGTTTCAAGTATAATTTCTACATTTTTTGTATTATTTAAAATAAAAGTTAGGGATTTAATTAACTGTTTAAGTGATTCTTCTCTAGAAAATGTAGTATGGGAACCAGGGTGTAAAACTAAATATTTAGCACCTATATAATTCATTCTTTCTATTTCTTCTATTAAAAATTTATTAGCAAAATCAGCTTTTTCAGGATTTGCTGGATTAGTTATATATGGTGCATGTACCACTATGTCTTCTGGTTTTATTATTTCTTTATAGTCTTTTAAATATTCAAATAGTTTGTAGTTAGAAACATTTGTTCTTAAAGTTGTTTGTGGTGCTCCTAAATAAATCATTGTGCAATTTGCACCATTTTTTATAGATTCTTCAATTGCTCCATATAAGTAATTGGGTTTTTTGAATGAAACGTGTGATCCTAATTTAATCATATTTTTCCTTTTAATTTTTAAATTATTATATATTTATTATAAATTCATTTTCCAAATATTTTTCTACTTTTAAATTGGTTAAAGATTTTTTTATTATTTTATACATAAAATCAATATTTGCTTTTTCAATTGAGTGCGGAACTACCAATAAATCAATTTTTAGATTATTGATTGTTAACAATTCATTTCATTTTAAGTCTGAAGTGATGTAAAGAGCTTTATTTTTAATTACTTTATAAGTTTCTAATATATTTTCAATACCAGCAGCTCCTGGCAAAATTACAATTTTTTTAATTTTTTTATTTTTTTGCAAATTTGTTTGCAAATTATTTAAATTTAGCATATTTTTAATTTTGTTTATCAATTCAAAAAAAGAGATTTCGCTTTTTAAATTAACAATAGAATTAAATTTATTTACAGGAGTTAAATCACCTTCTAAATTGATTTTTTCAAGTATAGATTTAACACCGCTATTTGGTAAAAAATCCAAATTGGTATGAATTGAAAAAACATTAATTTTATATTTCTTTATTAATTTATGCATTGATTTTTTGTAAGGTTCTTTTTCAAAAGTGTTTTTTAAATATCCTTTATAAAAAAGAAAAGTGTGATAAGTTAAAATAAAATTAAAATTGTTTTTTATCGCATAATCTAATGCTTTTTTAGTTAAATCTAAACAAATGAGAACTTTAGAAATTTCATTATCAAAAAAGTATGAAAACCCTACCTTATCTCAATCTTCTTTAGAATTTTGAGGGAAAATTGAATCAAGAAATAAAGAAAATTCTTTTGAATTATTCACCTTGGTAATAATCTTTTAATTTTCTTTTTTTCTGAGTTATTTTTAATTTTCTTAAAATTTTTGATTCAATTTGTCTTATTCTTTCTTTTGAAACACCTTTTTCATTAGCTAATTCTTCTAAACTATGTATTCTATATCTTTCTCCGTGTTCGTTTTCACCAACACCAAATCTTTTCATTATTAAGATTCTTTCATCTTCATCTAGATTTTTATTAAGCATTTCTTTTAAAATTTGTTCCAATTCTTTTCCTGAAGCAAAATCAACAGGAGAAATTACAGTTTCATCTTTTATGAAGTCAGAAAAGAATGAATCATCTTCCTTACCAATTGGTTTATCTAATGAAATTGGATCAATATTAATTTTTCTAATATATTGAACTTTTTCAGCTGTAAAATCATCTTCCATTTTTTCAGCAATCTCTTCATCTGTTGGTATTCTTCCTAAATTTTGATGTAATTCTCTTTCAATTTTAGTCAATTTATTAATTGTTTCTACCATATGAACAGGAACTCTTATGATTCTTGCTTGATCAGCAACTGCCCTTGTTATTGCTTGTCTAATTCATCAAGTTGCATAGGTTGAGAATTTATATCCTTTTTCAAATTCATATTTTTGAACGGCTTTTAAAATCCCTGAATTACCTTCAGAAATTAAATCTATAAAGGATAAACCCCTATTTTTGTATTTTTTGGCATTATTTATAACCAGTCTTAAATTTCTATTAATTAATGTGTGACGAGCTTTTCTACCTTTTCTACCACCTTCTTTAATTTGCTTAGCAAGAGCAATTTCTTCATCTTGGCTTAATAATTTTCCATATTTACCAATTCAACGCATATATCATTTTATAATATCATTAGTTTCGGTTAGTTTATTTCTGTATTGAGAATCGTTTAAGTTAAAATCTTCTTCAAAAATTTCATCATCTTCCATAGATAAAACATCATCAGAATCATAATCTTTTAATTCTAAATCATCAATTTCATCGATATCATCAAAATCAACATCTTCATCAGATATCTTTTTATTTTTAGTTCTTTTTTTAGATTTAGATATTTCTTTTTCTATCTCTTTTTCATTTATTTCGTCAAAATCACCTTTATCACTTTCGTCATTTAAGATTTTTTCAGAAATTAAAACTGGAAGCAAGTCCATTGCTTCATCTTCATCTATAGAAAGTTTTTTTGCATATAAAAATTTAAAAACTTCATCTTGAGTAAGAAAAGTTTTATCTTTTTTCTTCTTTTTTTGTCTTGCTAACTCTTTTTGTAATGCATTTATAATTGTTGTGTATGAATTTGATAAGTTTTTATCTTTAGCCATTTGTCACCTTAAGTTTTTTAGATTTTAATTAAATTTATCAATTAAAAAGTATAAAAAATTATACCATAAAAATGATTTTATTTATTCAATAATGAAATAAATTATTAAAACAGAAATAAAATGTCACCCCCCATTCCCAATATAAAATGTCACTT
>NZ_JBTGVF010000012.1:0-26004 GCF_054343435.1 Mycoplasma sp. 5370 | reverse complement strand
TAATTGAAAATCTTAATAGAAATATTAGAAAAATTTCTAAAAATAAAACTTCCTTTCCTACTGAAGATTCGCTTATGAAAATAGTTTATTTTGCAATTCAGAATCAACTTGAAAAGTGAAAAACAATTACCTCAAATTGAGGGCAAATTTTAAATCAATTAAAAATAGTATTTGATAATGAGTAATTAAAAAATCATAAATGACTTACAAAAACAGGATTAAATTCCTGGTTTTTGTTTTGTCTATTTATGATTTTTTGTATAATTTTAATAGATTTGTGTTTTGCTATTCTCAAATCTCTTACTAAAAAGTAAGCAAGAGAAATTTACACAAAATATCTTACACTACCATTTTCTTAAAATGATATATACTTATATTAATTACTTTTTAATTTTCAAGTACCATCATTTAGTCTTTCAAAATCACTAGTAACAGTTAATAATCTGTATAATTCACCACGTTTTTTTTGTAAAACCAATTCTTTTTCTTCGTGTGTAAATTCACCTTTTTCAAATCATTTTTTTTGAAGTTTATTTTTTACAAAAGTAAAGATATCTTCAAATTGCATATAGCTTTTTGTTGATAAAACTTCTACTGATAAACTGATCATTGTGTCCATTTCTTGCTCCTTATTTTTTATTTTTTCTCATTTTGCATTTTTTATAAAAAAATTACATTTTCCTACACTTTTCTTTAATTTATAATCTCAAACATAGTCAATACAACCTCAACCGATGTATTTTTGTATTAATTTCTTACCACAAATTATACATTGTTTATAGTCAAATATACATTTATTTAAAAAATATTTTCTTTTTCATTCTTTTAATTCTTTATCTTCTCTATTGTTTACAATGGCATTTTCAAGTCTTTCTTTTGCATTAATCAACTCTTCAAACACTAGAGTTTTATTATAAACTTCAAAAGTTATTATGCAATCTTTGAGTGCTCTGTGAATGCCTTGATTATCTACTGAAAATAAATTTGACAGAAAATTTAAAGAATAAGAATCTGTATTAAAGAAAACTTTATTAAATGATTGAAAGTAAAAACCAATATCTATCATTTTGTTAGGAAATTTTTCTAATTCACGAGATTTATAAGATTTTTTTATTGTACGGAAATCATAATGCATTCCATTAAAAGCATAAAGATTTAAATTCTCAATAAAAATTTTAAATTCGTTTAAAACCTTTATTGCATCTTCACCTTTTTCCTTTATTTCTTGGTTAGAAATATTATTGTATCAACTTATAAAATTATTTACAAAATCAGGTGGTTGTTTAATTATTTTGGAAAATGTATCAATAATTTTGTTGTTTTTAACTTTGATAGCACCAATTTCAAGTAGAGTGCCAACATCATCACAACCTTCTAAATCAAAAATAACATAGCTATCTTTAAATAGATTTGGTAGTTTTTTGGATTTAAGAATATCTAAACGTTTTTCTTCAAATATTTGTTTATTTAAAGTTTCCATTACATTCTTTCTGGGGTAGAAACACCAATAAGTTTTAGTCCAGTTTCTAGAACAATCTTAACAGCTTTAGAAAGTGCTAATAAACTCTCTTCATTATCAGAATTTAAAATTTTAGAATTTGAATAAAAAGAGTTAAAGTCTTTAGCTAATTTAATTAAATATTCGGGCAGTAAGTGAATTTTGTAGTTACTGCTAATTTTTTTAATTAAATCTGGAAAATCTTTTAAAGTATTAACTAATTTAATTTCATTTTCATTATTAAAGCTTGAAGCTAATACTTCTTTATTATTTGCTTTACTAATTAATTGATTTGCTCTAGCATAGGCATATTGAATCATAAATACAGGGTTTTTTTGACTACTTTCTAATGCAAGTTCAACATCAAAGTCTAATCCTGAATTTTCTGTTCTATCAATCATAAAGAATCTTACTGCATCTTTACCAACCAATTCAATCAATTCTCTTGCTGTAAAGGTAATTCCTTTTCTTTTGGACATTTTTAATTCTTGTCCATTTTTCATTAATCTAACAATTTGACAAGTTAAAACTTTTAACTGTTTTTGAGAATCAAATCCTAATTGATCGATTGCAATTTCCATTCTTTTTATATAACCAATATGGTCAGCACCTCAAATATTAATTAATTTAGTAACGCCATCGTTTCTTGTTAATTTGTCATTATGGTATGCAATATCTGGTAAAAAATAGGTAAAAGAACCGTCTTTTTTGATAAGAACTCTGTCTTTATCATCTCCATATTTTGTGGTTTTTAATCAAAGCGCTCCATCATGTTTATAAGTGTTTTTTAATTTCTCTAAAGCAAGTTTGATTTTGCCATCTTTATAAAGAGTTTTTTCACTAAAAAAGTTGTCAAACTTAATTCCAAAAAGACTTAAATCCCTTTTAATTTGACCGAGCATTATGGAAGTTGATGCTCTCTTAAAAAAATCTCTGGTTTCTAAATCATTAATAGAACTATTTACGTATTTATCTTTATAGTGTTTTATGATTACGTGAGCAGCTCATTTTATATCACTACCTTTATAATAATCTTCTTTAAATTCTACTTTTTTACCAAAGTGCTGTAAGTATCTTGCAAAAACAGATTCAGCAAGTAGATCAATTTGATTTCCAGCATCATTAATATAATATTCTTTTATAACTTTGTTACCAGCAAATTCTAAAATATTAGCTAATGTTGCACCAATTGCAGCCCCCCTTGCGTGCCCAAGGTGTAAAAAACCAGTAGGATTTACAGAAACAAATTCTAAGTTAATAAATTGATTTTCTTTTTGTTTTCCGTAATTTTGATTTAATTTTAAAATATTATTTACTTCTTCTACATAAATATTATTTTTTACGAAAAAATTAATAAATCCAGGTTTTGCTACTTCTATTTTAGAAATAGAATATTTTTCTTTGTTTATTTTGGAAACAATTAAATCAGCAATCTCTAAAGGATTTTTATTTAGATCTGATTTAAGAGTCATTGCTAAGTTTGTTGAATAATCACCAAATCCCTTGGATTCAGTTAATATAATATTTTTTTCAATTTTTAAATCATTTAAAACGTCTTTTAAAGATTGAATAATTTGTTCTTTTGTATTCATTCTATTTACCTACTACTACTGAAGCAGGTTTGATTACTCTATCATAAAGTTTATAACCATTGCTTTTAACACTAATAATTTTATCTTTTAGTTGTTGGTTACTTTCAAGTTCAAAAACTTCGTGGATTTCTGGATTATAACTTTCACCAACAGAAGGTTCAATTTTTGTAATACCAAAATCTGCAAAAATTAATTCAATTTGTTTTAATAACATTGAAAAACCTTTAACATAGTTTTGAACTGCAGAGTTATCTTGTTTTTCTCCTGCTTTAATTGCTAATTCAAAGTTTTTTAATGGAATTAAGAATGATTCAAAGAATTTTTGAATTCCATATTTTTTTATATTAGTTAGTTCTAGTTCATATTTAGAAGATGTTTCATCTTTATGTTTTTGAATTTCTTCTTTTGCTTTTTGTTGAAGTTCAATTGCTTTTTGTTTTAATTCTTCGTTATTTTTATCTAATTCTAGTTTGAGTTTAGCAATTTCTAATTCTAAAAGAGAGGTTTTAATTTTGGTTTTTTCTTGTACAGAAACAGAGTCATCTTTTTTATTATTGTAATTTCTTTTATATCTAAAATTTCTTTTTGTTCTTTTGTGTTTAACGTTTTCAGTATTATTGTCTTTTGATTCAACTTTTTCTTGTTGTTTTTTAATATCTTTTTCCATTTCTCTCCTTAAAGTAATATAAAGTTATATTTCTTTTTTGAGAAATTTTTCCAATAGATTAAGTGCTGCTAAAACTTTAGAATAATCTAATCTTGTAGTTGGAGCTACAACACTAATTTCTTTATTTATATTCTCGTTTTCAAGTTTTTTAGAAATAAAAACAGTTTCTTGTGATTCAATTTGAATTTTTATGTTTTTTTCTTCATCCAATTTATTTTCAATAGTTTCTCAAATTGATTTTTTTTCTATTAAATCTAAAATTTCACTTAATTTTTCTCTCGATATATCTCTAGATAAAATTAAATTATTTTTATTATAAATTTTTGATTCAAATTCATTTTTAAAATTAAAAATATTTTGCATAAAGGTTTTTAAAACATTATCTAAGTTTTTTATTTCTTTAGCCAATATTGGAACTAAAATTTCTACAATTTTTTGGATTTCATTTAACGCCACATTAATTAATCTTTCTTTGAAAATCCTTATAGCTATTTTTATGTCTTCTTTTTCTACTTCATTTGAAAAAGAAACTATTTTGTTTTCTACTTTTCCTGTTGAAGTTACTAATACAATAACTCCCATAAAGTTATCAATTGCAGTGAATTGAATAGATCTTAATCTTTCAGATCCTAAGGGTTCTGATGTTATAACGGTAATACCGACAAATTCTGATATTAATTTTGCTGCTTCTTCAAGTGTTTTGTCAATAGATATTCTTCTTTTAGCAAAAATATCGTTTAGTTTTTGCTCTAGATCTGCATCGGTTTGTGAAGTTAAATTTTTAGCATAATATTCATATGCTTTTAAAGTAGGAATTCTCCCACTGGAAACATGAGATTTTTCAAGAAAACCATCTTTTTCAAGTTCAGCCATTATGCTTCTTATTGAAGAAGAAGAAGCATTAATTTTATATTTTTCTTTTAGTGATTCTGAACCGATTGGTTCCCCTGTTTCAATGTAACTTTCAATTATAAATTTTAAGTAAGATTTCTTTTTAGCGGCGCTCTTATGTTCCATAATAAAAATTATATTCTAATTTCTTTTTTTTACAAACTTTTATTAAGGATTTTTATTAAAACAGAAATAATTTGTCACCCCAATTACCAATATAAAATGTCACTTTTTATAATTATATGTTAATTGAATGATATCATAAATTATCAATTGTATAAATTTAATCATTTTACTTACAACATCATTTTTTTATTATAGAAGAGGGACATTTTGATTGATAATTTATAAAAAAATAATGTAAAAATTTAGTAAGTAAAATGTAATTAATTGGAGTATTCAAAAAACGTTTTACCGTATAAAATGGGCATAAACGGTTTTTTCACTATTTAAACTGGGAAAGAAAAAGAGTTTTATTTTTTGATAAATTATGAACAACTATTTTATAAAAAAATCTTTTAATAATTGTTATAGGTGAAAAATTATCTTTCTATTTTCCTTTAGCATATCTATTAAGTATTTATTAACGTTAATACTTTTGTTGTGTTTGACTTATTATTGCAAATAAGTATTATAAAAGTAATAAAAAAACACTATCTAATAGTGTTTAATTATCTTGTATGCACAAGCCGGTTTTCCTATATTAAATTTATTATAACACAATCTCCCAAAATATTTAAAAAATTTTTGTAAAAATTATAAAATATTATTATGAGTAAAAAATTTCTTAGTTATAAAGACCAATTGAAAAAGTTAAAAAAAGAAAAAAATATAATAATTGACATTGAAGAAAATAAAGCAATAGAAATTTTAAAAAAAGAAAATTATACAAACGTTTTCTCTTTTAATAAAGAATGGTTGACAGATTTTAATAGTAAGAATGAATTAAATATAACGAACAAAAAAGAATTAAATGTTAATTTTTTATTACAATTTATTAAAAAAACAATAAGAAATAAAGTTAAACATCTTTATCCAAAAAAAATTAATTTCTCTTATTTGGTTAAATATAGAGCAAAAGAGAAAAAATTGTATACTTTTTTATATAATAAAATTAGAGATATAGAACTTGAATTAAAAACAAAAGTATCTTATTTTATAGGTAAAAAGGTTAAAAATAATACAAATTGGATAGAATGACTTTATAAAATATCAGATAAAGAAACTGAAATTTCTTTTGAACAATGAAAATTTAAAAAATTTAATTCTTTTGAGATAAAAAATGAGACGTTTAATGCCAATATTTGATTTGCTATTAATGTTTTAACTTTAGGAACTATTACTGAAATTATAAAAACTATTTTATCATCAAAAGATGAAGAAATAACTTTTAATATTAAAAAAGAATTTTTATTTGAAATTTTTGATAAAGATAAAGTAGACAAAATAAGCAATGAAAAAGAATTAAAAACATTTTTATATAACCTTAACAACTTTTTCTTTCCAATATTAAAAAGATTAAGAAATTCAGTAATGCATTTTGAAAATATTAATGCTTTTTTTCAAAAAGAAAGAATACAAATAATAAGAAAATCAAAAAAAGAGAAAAAATACATTTTATTTAAAAATACAAATAATAATAAAAAAGCAGAATTTTTATGAGATTTAATGGAATTACAAGAAAATAAAAAACAAAAATTAAGAAAAAGTATTTTTAAATATGTTCATCTTGGTTTTTATATTTTAGAAGAAAACAAAGGCAAAAAAGAATATATAGAAGTTAAAATTTTTGATGCTTTAATCTGATGATTTAATTAAAACATCATTTTTTTATTATTGAATAGGGACATTTTGATTAGTAATTTATAAAAAAAGAAATTAGAAATTTAGCAAGAAAAATGTAATTAATTTAAGTATGAAAAAACCGTTTTGTCGCATAAAACAGGCATAAACGGTTTTTTCATACTTAAAACTGGGAAACAAAAAAATAAAAAAACTCCATTAATTATGGAATTTAAATTTACTGATTTTCTTTGTTTTCTTCAATAACATTTACTTTTAATTCTTTAACACGTTTAAATCCAAAAATGGTGAAAATAAATGAGAAAAATATTGATAAAATAAAGTAAAGTTTTGCTGTTTGGAATTTCTCATATTTAAATTTAGATAATCTTATTGATATTATTAATTTAAATACAAATGAAGTTATGCTAATAACAACAAAAGTTAAATAGAGAAGAGCTACCAAGATGAATGATATCACTATTCCTATACTGTTATGTAAAGAAGAAGCTATCATAAGCATTCCTACACTAAAACTAGAAAACACTAAAAAACCAAAAGAAATAAAATCTAAAATTAAAATAGTTCTACTCATTTTTTTGATTTTTGTAATGATTTGATTAGTTCCTTGATTTACTTGTATATCTTCTTCTTTTTGTTCTTCTATTCCTTCTTCATGTTTGTCAATATTGTTAAATGTTAGAAAAGTAAATAATAGACCAAAAAATATAGATAAAATAGCAAACAATTTAGCATTCTCTAATTTTTTAGATTTTAAAGTAGACAGTTCTACACATAATATGAGTTTAAAAATAAAGACAGCATTTCCAATAAGTGTAGCTATTACAAATAGAAGTGAAGCAAAAATTCTATTTATTTTATTTACAGTTCCTATTGTAGAAATGTCAAATAAGTCATATACTGAAGTACCTGAAAATATTTGAATGATACCCGCTGCAATGAAAAATCAAGCAACAGCATCAATGATTAAAGTATTTCTACTTATTCTTTTTACTTTTTGAATTCGATTCATTTAAATCCTTTCTTTTATAATTTGTATATTTAAATTTTACTCTTTTCTAATAAAAAATAAATAACTAGTTTTTTTTATTTTAATAATAATGGTTTACTCTTCAAGTTTTTTGACATAAACAAAACCTAAGATTGTAAACAATAGTCCAAAGAATATTGATAGTATAAAGAATATTAGAATTGTTTGAACTTTGTTCATTTCAAAATTAGATAATTCAACACAAATAATAATTTTGAAAACTAAGGCTGCAAGTCCAGTACCAGATGCTACTACTATAAGCAAAATTGCTAAAATGAATGCAGCACCAAAACTAGCAATACTTGCTGATTGGTCTGGAAGCGCTTCAGATGGTGAATAATAACCAAAAGCACTTACAGCCAAAACACCACCGGCTATAAGAATAATAACACTTATTACAAATAAGGCAAAAGTTACAATTTCTAATATAAGAGCAGTTTTGCTAAAATTTTTTAATTTTTCTAGATTGTTTTTCATAAGTTCCTCCTATATTTATATTTTACTGTTTTTATTTAATAAAAAAGTAAATATTAGTGAATTAATATTAATTTAGATTTAAAAAACTTGTTTATACTAAACACAAACAAGTTTTTTATGATTTAATAGTTACTAGTCTTTGATCATTCTTTTTTGTGTTTTTTCACATATCTATAAGCTAATGCTGTAAATACGAGTCCAAAAAAGATGGATATAATGAAAAATATTCTTGATGTTTTTAGATGACTTGCTTTAAAGTTAGAAAGTTTAGTTGCAGAAATTATTTTGAAAACAAAAGTTGTTATACAAAGTCCTATATAAACAATGAATAATATTATCACAAAAACAAAACCTGCTCTTGCTTTTTGTGCAGTCAGTTCAAAAGATGAATAGTAAGTTGGATCATAAGATAAAGAATTTTTATTAGCATCAGAAACAATACTGTTAATAATTAAAACTATAGTAATAGATATAATTTGAATAACAACAATAGACATTATTTCAAATATTAAAGTTAGTCTGGTTGCGTTTTGTAATTTAAAAAGTTCAAAACCATATTCATAACCTTTTATACATTTTATACATTGACAATCTTTCTTTATTTTTTGAATATTTATTTTTTCTTCTTGTGCTACTTCGTGTGGATATTCAAAAGATTCAAGTTTTTTGTAACCCATGAAAGTAAATATTATTCCAAAGAAGATTGATAGTACATAATACAACTTAGCATCTGCTAATTTTTTACTATATAAACTTGGTATCCTTCTACTTATCATTATTTTGAAAACCAAAGCAACTAAACCTACAATTAAACTTATTAGTGTAAATAAACTTAAAAAACTCACTTTTATTATGTCTAAACTATTTTCAAATAATTCTTCATTTTTGTTAACAAGAGCTTCAAAAATGTAGTTTATTTGAAAATTTATGAGAATACCTGTTGTTATTCAAACTAAAACAAAACTAATTATATCCATAATTAAAGTTGTCTTTCCAAATTGTTTTATTTCCTTGATTTCACTCATTTTGTTCCTTTCTTATTGTTTTAATTTTATTACTTTTCCCAAAAAAAAAAGTTGATATAGCAAACAACTTTTTGCAAAATTTTGTGTTTTTAAGGCAAAAATACAGGAATTGTGAGCTTTTTTTCAAAAAATACTTCTTATTTTTTTAAAAAAAGAAACAAAAAACTTGTTTATATTAAATACAAACAAGTTAATTTTTTTAAGCTAAAGTTTCTTTTTGGTTATTTACTTTATAATAATTTTTTATATGCACAAATCCAATAATTGTAAAAATAATTCCAAAGAAGAAAGATAATATATAAAATAATTGTGCTGTTTTTAATTTATGTTCTTGGAAATGGGAAAGCTTTACACAAATAATTATTTTAAAAACAAATATTATAATTGAAAACGCTCCACTAATAGCAAACAATACTATAGCAAAAATAACTCCGCCTGCTAATTTTGTTAAATCCAATTTATGTGTTTCAAATGAGTTGTATCCGTATGGATTATAATAATTATGATTATCATTACTTGCGTTTAAAATAGTATTAGCAACAGAGATAACAACAATCAAAGTTGCAATAAAGATTAAAATTGCATTAACTATTTCAAAATTTAAAATGAATTTATTTATTCTTTTTATATTAGAAAGTTCTAAACTTTTACCATATGCTTCAAAAGTTTCCAAATTTATTTTTTCTTCTGTTTTTTGTTCTTCCTGGTATTGAAAATTGTCAAGCTTGTTGTAAGCTATTAAAGTTAATATTACTCCAAAGAAGACTGATAATACATAATACAATTTTGCATCTGCTAATTTTCACTGCCTAAATTTGATATTTCTGAAATGATCATTATTTTAAAAATAATAGATATGAGAAAAATTATTGTATCTATTATAAATAATGTAAATATAATTAAATTCTTTGTCTTTAAATAAGACGGATAGTTTATTTCTCTATATGGTTGTCAATAACTTGTTTCCAAAATATTAGAAAGCAAAAGATTTAGAATAATTGCTATAAAAATTAAAGAAAAACCAATTATATCTATAATTAAAGTATTATTTCCTAATTGCTTTATTTGTTTGATTTGATTCATTTAATTCCTTTCTTTTTACTTCAATTTTATTACTTTTTGCAAAAAAAAAAAAAGTTGATATAGCAAACAACTTTTATATAAATTTTAGTTTTATAGGACAAAAATACAGGAAATTGAGTTTCTTTTTATATTTATTTTATATTTTTCTTTACATAATTTCAATTCCGTATTCTAATTTAATTTCTTTGGACTTTCTAAAATAATGAACAGCAATACTAGAAAATATCAATCCTAAGAAGATAGATATTAAGAAAAATAATTTTGATATCATTAATTCTTTTTCTTTATAAGGAAAAAACAATATTATTGCTTTAATTTTATAGTAAAGTAATGGTAATGTAGTTGCAGGACCTATTAAGAGTAGATAAATAAGTCAAAATATTTCTACAGCTCATTTTGAGTTGTGTAATATCCAATAAATAACAGCTAAATCAATTAACAGAAAAGCATTTATAACATCCAATATAACAACTGAAAAACATTGAGTTTTAATTTTTTTATATTCAATATGCATTTTTCTCCTTTTTCTAAAACACAGTAAATTCCTGTATTTTAAAACATTTAATTAAAAAACTTGTTCATATTTAAAATAAACAAGTTAATTTACGATTTTGAAAACTAATCTTCTAATACTGGTTCATTGTAATTATTTACATAAACAAAACCAACTATTGTAAAAATAATTCCAAAGAAGATAGATAAGATAAAAAATATTTGTGCAGTTCTTAATTTATGTGTTTTGAAATGAGAAAGCTTTACAGCGGTAATTATTTTTAAAACAAAAACTAAAATTGAAAGTATTCCACTAATAACGAATAAAACTATTGCAAAAATAACTCCACCTGCTAATTTTGTTATATGTCTTACAAAATCACTATCGTTTCTACCGTAATTTGGATTATAGTTATAAGAACCACTCGCAACATCAGAAGCTGCAGTGATTAAAGAGATAACAATAGTAATTATTGCAATAAAAATTAAAACAGCATTAACAATATCAAAAATTAAAGTTAATCTACTTGTCTTTTTTAAATTTTGAATTTGATAATTTTTCTCATATTCTTGCACATCTTCTTCTTGATCTCTTATTATTCCGTATCTTGGATTACTATTTGCATAAGGAGCAGAATTTGAGTCATATTTTTGTGAAAAATTTCTAATATTTAGTCTTTCTTCCTGTTCTATTGGTTCTTCATACTTGAATGCTTCAAGTCTTTTATAACCCATAAAAGTAAAGATAATTCCAAAGAAAATAGATAATACATAATACAATTTAGCATCGGCTAATTTTGTATTATTTAAGTTAGATATTAGTGCACTTGCCATTATTTTAAAAATTACAGCAACAAATCCTATAATTCCAGCTATTATAAATGTGAATAACACTATTAAATCTCTTGTTTTATAGTTTGCTACTTCAGCTTCAAAGCTTTTTGGTTTAGAAACTCCAATAATAGAGTTAATTTGATAACTTAAAACTATGGCAACAAAAATAAAAACATAAGAAATTATGTCGACAATTAAAGAGTATTTTCCTAATTGCTTAATTTGTTTGATTTGATTCATTTAATTCCTTTCTTTTTATTTAAATTTTATTACTTTTTGCAAAAAAAAAAAAAAAAGTTGATATAGCAAACATTTTAGGGAAATAAAAATTCCTAATATAAAGGAATTTACTGTATTTTTAGGAATTTTCAAGTTTATACATATTTTTAATCTATTTCTGCTATTCATCTGTTTGTTAGAATAAATGCAGCTATTCAAACAAAGGGAATAACTGCAGCAAGAATTCAAGCAGTTTTAGCTTTTGCTGCACTTGGGTTATTAAATATAACTGATAGTTTTAATGTTAATAAAACTAAAAACACCAAATAAGTAATATAAATAGCAGAAGTTACCAATAAAAACAAACCTTTGAAAGCTAGTGCTCATAAATTAAAAAATAAGAAAGAAAATGTTATTAAAAACATTAAAACTATATTTACTATTGATAATATGAAACAAGTTAAATTATTTTTTCTAATTTGTTCTTTTTCAAATGACATTATTTTCTCCTTTCAAGATTTATATATCAATAAAAACATTATACAGTGAAACAAAAAAAAAAAAAAAACGAAGCAAAAAATAGAAAATTTTAAGCGTTTTTACGCTTTTTGCCTTGCTGATTGAACTTTTATGAACTTTTTTGAACAAATATGAACAAATTAGTATATAATAAGATTGCAAAGAATTGGAGGAAAAATGAAAAAATTTGCTAGAACAGTTCTTGGAGATATTGATCCAAAAGAACTTGGAGTGGTAGATTGCCATGATCACCTTATAAAAAATTATGGACCAGAAGCACATGAACATCCTGATTTTGTTATGATGTCAGTTGATGCATCATTAAAAGAAATGGATGAATTTGTTGCTAAAGGTGGAAAAACCATGGTAACAATGGATCCGCCTAATGTAGGACGTGATGTATATAAAATGTTAGAAATTGCTGAAAAATTAAAAGGCAAGGCAAACATTATTATGGCTACAGGATTTCATAAAGCAGCCTTTTATGACAAAGGAGCTTCATGATTATCACTAGCTCCAATTGATGATATTGTTGAAATGGTAAAAGCTGAAATTGAAGTTGGTATGGATGAAATGAATTACAGTGGACCTGTAGTTAAAAGATCTAAATCTAAAGCTGGAATTATTAAAGCTGGTACTGGATATGCAGCAATTGATAGACTAGAATTAAAATCTTTAGAAATTGCAGCAAGAAGCAGTATTGAAACAGGGGCTCCTATTTTAGTACATACACAATTAGGAACAATGGCTTATGAAGCAGCACAACACTTAATTGATTTTGGTGCTAACCCAAGAAAAATTCAATTATCACACTTAAATAAAAACCCAGATAAATATTACTATGAAAAAATAATCAAAGAATTGGGAGTTACTTTATGTTTTGATGGACCTGACAGAGTTAAATACTACACAGATGCAACTCTTGCAGAAAACATTAAATATTTAGTTGATAAAGGATACCAAAAACACATTACTATGGCTCTTGATGCAGGAAGAATTCTATATCAAAGACATTATGGAATTGAAAAAGGTAAACAAACATTTGGTTTAGGATATCTATTTGATAGATTCATCCCACTATTAAAACAAGTAGGTGTTAGTGATGAAGCAATTCAAGATATTCTTGTAAATAACCCAAGAGAAATTTTAACTTTTGATGAAAAAAGAACATATGATGTTTCAAAAGTTAATCCACGGGTATTAGAACTTAAAAAAGCTTTAAAAGTTAAATAATAAAAATAAAAGAAAGTAAAAAAATGATCGAAAAATTAAACAAAAAGAAAAAAACAGGTTTAATAGTAGGTTGAGTTGTTTTTGCAGTAATTAACTTAATAATTATTTTAACTACTTTATTAGTAAAAGCCGCAAATCACACAAATGCATGAAGTGGACAAGCATGATTAGATGCTTTCTTCTTCTTATTAAACAAAGTATATTTAGATAACTTCTTTAAACTTCCTGCCTTATTATTAGGTTCTCTAACTTTTGTTGGTTATCTAGTAATTGGTAGGGGTATTAGAGAATCCTTTATAGGTTTTCTAAAAACAGTTATAGGATTTATTTTATTACAAATAGGTTCTGGAACACTTGTTGGTTTAGCAAAACCTGTATTTAACGGAGTAAGTCACATTGGTGGAAATTCAGTAGGAATCGTTCCTTTAGACCCTTACTTCTCACTTGCTAGTCAGCAAGCATTTTTCTCAGGAAAAGACTTTACTTCAAACTATGCATCTTTAATCTCATTTGCATTTATTTTAGGTTTTGTTGTAAATATTATTATGGTTGCTCTTAAAAAATGAACTAACACAAATAGTTTAATGATTACAGGGCACGTTATGTTACAACAAGCAGCCGTTGTTACAGCAATTTTCTATGCAATCTTATTTAGAGACTTTAGAATTTTTGATGGAACAATCACAGTTGGAGAACAAGTTGGATTAATAATTATGTCAGGGATTTTCCTTGGTGTTTATTGAGCTACTGCTTCAACTTCAACTGTAAAAGGAACAAATGTAGTAACACAAAATGCTGGATTTGCTGTTGGACACCAACAAATGTGAGCAATTGCTACTACATACAAACTAGGAAGATTTTTTGGAAACAAAAATGATTCAGCAGAAAATAAAAAATTACCTTCATATTTAAAAATATTTGAAGATAACATCTTTACACAAACAATAATTATTTTAGTATTATTTACAACATTATTTGTTATTTTAATTGCTGTAGATCATACAAAAGTTATTGAAAATGATTTAATTAAATTTACAAAAGATTATGCAATATGAAATAGTTCATTTGGTGGAGCTAACTTTGTATTAAATATCTTTGGTGGATCTCTAAAAATAGTTGCTTCATTATTAGCAATTATTACAGGGGTTAGAATGTTTATAACAGAGTTACAACAATCATTCCACGGAATTAGTGAAAAAATAATTCCAGGAGCAGTTGTTGCGGTTGATGTTGCAGCTGTTTATGGATTCTCAATCAACTCTGTAACATTTGGTTTTTTATCCGGAGTAATTGGACAATTTTTAGGAGTAGCAATTGTTATTGGATTAGCAGCTATTCCAGGACAATCAGTTGTTTTTGTTGCAATTCCATTATTTATTACATTATTCTTTAACTCAGGTTCATTGGGAGTATACGCAAATGCAAGTGGTGGTTGAAAAGCGGCTTTAATCCTTCCTGGACTAATTGGTTTCTTAGAAATAATAATTATTTCCTTCGCAACAAGAGCAATTTCAAATGGATTTGGAACACATATCTCTCCAGTAGCAACTGGATATATTGGAATGGCAGATTGAAACTTATTCTTTGGGTTATTAATTTGAATTTCTTCATATCATATTGTTGTTGCTTGAATTTTAGTTTCTATAGCAATAATTGCTATGGTTGTTATGGGAATGATAGTAGATAACGGTTCACAAACAAAACCAACAATATTACAAAAAGTTCTAAAATTAAAACCAGCATTAGTGACAAACTAATTCTGAAAGGTTAGTTTATGCTAACCTTTTTTTAAAAGAAAAGAGGCAAAAATGAATAATAAAACTTTAAAAATTATAGCAGCATGTGGTAACGGAATGGGAACCAGTATGATTATAAAATTAAAAGTACAAAAAATTACAAAAGAATTAGGAATCGATGCAACCGTAGATGCTTTATCTATGGGACAATCAGTAGGAATGACTAATTCAGTTGATATCATTATTTCATCAAAACACCTATCAAGTATGTTTAATCACGATCAAAAAGCAAAAATTGTAGGTGTAACTAATTTAATGGATGAAAACGAAATAAGAGAAGCTATTAAATCCGCCTTGGAGATTCAATAATGGCAAAAATAAACCTATTAAATATTTTAAAAGAAAACGAAACAATTAATTTAAATTTAAGTGCAAAAGACTGAAAAGAAGCAGTGTATTTATCAATAAAACCATTAATTGATAAAAAAATGGTTGAGAAAAAATACTATGAAGCTGTTATTGAAAGCACACAAAAACACGGTCCTTATTATATTATTGCAGATAACTTAGCAATGCCACACGCACAAAGCGATGCTGGAGTTAATGAAAACAGTTTTTCATTAGTTACTTTAAAAGAACCAGTTTATTTTGAAAACGATTCAAGACCAGTTAGAGTTTTAATTGCTTTAGCAGCAACAAGTGCAGAAGTACACACTTCTGAAGCATTACCACAAATAGTTGCTGTTTTTGAAGATGAAAACAATTTAAAAGCAATAATGAACGCACAGACAAAAGAAGAAGTTTTAGAAATTATTTCAAAAACTGATTTTCAAAAATATTTACAATAAAAGGAGAAAAATGGCATTACCATTATTACAAATAGCTCTTGATAATTTAACAATTGAAGATGCTATTAAATCAGCAAAAAAAGCAGAAAAGTATATTGATGTTATAGAAGTAGGAACTATTTTACTTGCTTCTGAAGGGAAAAAAGCAATTAGTGAATTAAGAAAAGCTTTTCCTGACAAAATAATAGTTGCAGATGGAAAAATTGCAGATGCAGGGAAAGTTTTTGCAAAAATGTTTTTTGAAAGTGGAGCAGACTATGTTACTGCAATTTGTGCTGCAGAAAATGCAACAATGGATGAATTAGTAAAACTTTCACAAACATATGGGAAAAATAAAGAATTACAAATCGAAATGACAACAAATTTCACTTGAGAACAAGTTGAAAATTGAAAAAAATCTTTAGTTCCACAAATTGTTTGACACCGTTCAAGAGATGCACAAGCTTCTGGTGTAAATTGAGGACAAAAAGATATTGATACAGTTGCTAAATTAGCATCAATGGGATTTAAGGTAACAGTTACTGGTGGAGTTACTGTGGAAGATATTAAATTATTTAAAGATATTCCTGTATTTATTTTTATAGCAGGTAGATCTATTAGAGATGCAGAAAACCCAGAACTTGCTGCAAAGGAATTTAAAGATGAGTTTAAAAAATACTGAAACTAAAAAAAGATTTGTAGGAATATATGAAAAAGCAATTAACAATAAATTTGATTGAAGCGACAAAATAGATATAGCTAAAGCAGCTGGTTTTGACTTTATCGAATTTAGCGTTGATGAATCTGATTTTAGACTTGAAAGATTAGAATGGGATAACCAAAAAATTAATGATTTAAGAAAATTATTAATTGAAAAAGACTTTTATTTTAATTCCATGTGTTTAAGTGCACACAGAAGATTCCCTTTTGGTTCACAAAATAAAGAAACCAGAGAAAAAGCTTTTGAAATAATGGAAAAAGCAATAATACTTGCAAAAAAACTAGGAATTAGAATTATTCAAATTGCAGCTTATGATGTATATTATGAAACTTCAAATTCTAAAACTAAAAAAATGTTTATTGAAGGAATGAAAAAATGTGCTAAATTAGCACAAAAATACAGCATAACTCTTGCTTTTGAAACAATGGATACTCCTTTTGCAGGAACTATTTCTAAATGTTTATCTTTTTTAAAAGAAATAAATGAACCTAATTTCTATATTTATCCTGATTTAGGTAATTTAAATCAATTTACAAAAGATATAGAAAATGAAATATTTTTAGGAAGAGAAAAAATAGTAGCTTTCCACTTTAAAGACACTTTACCTACTAAATTTAAAGAAGTAGGATGAGGGAAAGGAACTGTTAATTTTGCTAAATCATTAATAGAGATAAAAAGAAATGACCTTAATGTACCTATTTTAATTGAAATGTGATCAAAAAATTTTCCAGATGAATCAAAAGAAAAAAACATTTATAAAATAAAAGGCGCTTTAGAATTTTATAAAAAACAATGAAAGAGAGCAAAAGGTGAATAAAGAAGAAATTGAATTATTAAAAAAAGAAGTTTATGATGCTAATATGCTTCTATATAAGTACAAACTCGCAATTCATACTTGAGGAAATGTTTCTGGAATCACAAAAGACAGAAAATATATGGTAATAAAACCTTCTGGAGTTAGTTATGAAACAATGACACCAGATGATATGGTTATTGTTGATATGGAAAATAATGTTATTGATTCTAAATTAAAACCATCTAGTGATACTCCAACACATACACTTTTATATAAAGAAGATAAAAATATAAAAGGAATTGTTCATACCCACTCACCATTTGCTGTTGGTTTTGCTCAAGCAGGAAAAGAAATTCCTTGTTTTGGAACCACACATGCAGATAATTTTTTTGGAGCAGTTCCTTGTACTAGAGAATTGTCAGATGACGAAATTAATGGAGCATATGAACATAATACAGGTTTAGTTATTATTGAACATTTTAGAAAAAATAAAATTGATTTTGCTTCAACAGAAGCGACTTTAGTAAAAGAACACGGACCTTTTGTTTGATCAATGGATAGTCCAAAAAAAGCAGTAGATTTAGCTTTAACTCTTGAAGAAATTGCTAAAATGGCAATTAATACTTTAATTATTGATCCACATAAAAAAGAAGCTAATAAAACCTTACAATTAAAGCACCATTCAAGAAAACACGGTCCAAACGCATATTATGGACAAAATAAGTAAGTTAAAAATCGAAAACATATTTTTTGATTTAGATGGAACTCTTTTAAATTCACAAAAGAAAATAACTAACAAAAGTATAGAAATTATTGAAAAATTAAGACAAAATAAAGGAATAAAAGCATCAATAATAACAGGAAGACCATATTATTTTGCAAAAGAAGAATACTATAAAATAAATTCTGATTTCCCCATTGTTAGTTGTAACGGTTCTTTAATTTATGATTTTAAAAAAGACAAAGTTATTTTTGAAAATCCTATTAATAAAGAAAAAACAAAAGAAATTTTTGGTATTTTAATTAAAAATAATATAACTTTTTTAATTTACACAACAAAGAAAATTTTTGGTTTTTACAGTAAAAAAGAGTTCCCGGAATGATTTAACTGATTAAAAAATACAGTTGATTCTAAAGAAGAAAAATATAGGTTTGATATCGTTTTTTCACAATACAACAATTTAAAAGAAAACTATTTTAATATTCAAAATCACAGCATTATAAAATTTTTAATTATTAAATCAGATTCTGAACCTAACAATATAACTAACTTCAAAAAAGAAATAGAAAAAGTAACCAATATTTATTTAATTAACTCTCAAGAAAAAGTCATTGATATAATGCCTGAAAATTCTTCAAAAGGAAAAGCATTGGAAATCCTTTCTAAAATAGAAAAAATAGATTTAGAAAAAACCTTGGTTTTTGGAGACCAAGACAATGATGTTTCTATGTTTGAAGTAGCTAAATTTTCAGTAGCAATGGGGCAATCAAAAGAAGAAATAAAGGAAAAATCAACCTTTACCACGAATAGTAACGATGAAGAAGGAATATATAATTTTCTTAGAAATTTAATATAATTTTATTATGAAACAACAATCTTTAGAAAGAATAAAAGTGAATCAAACAGAGCAAGGTTTTTGACTTGTTCCTTCAATATTTAAATTATTTACTCCTAAATCTCGTAATTTTGTAATTAAATTTTCAAAATCATTAGAAGATTTAATTGAACAAAATAAATTACTAAATAGAGAAATAAAGTTTTCTTTTAATGGTGATAAGAATTTTATACTTTTTAATAAGTTAATAAAGCAGAGAGAATGGGATTTTGAACTCCCTGCTAATAAAATAAATAAAATGAAAGAAGATGACTATATAGATTATGAAGTTATACCCAATTTAAAAATAAGATTTAATTTTAAAACAATAAATAATATTTATAAAGGTAACATATTTTTTGTATCTAATGAATATTTTCAAGAATTTTATAATAAAAACAAAACAAGTGATAATGATATATTGATATTAGAATGGACGAATTGAGATTTTAATATAATAAAAAACCCAGATTAGTTTTCTGGGTTTTCTTTTTCTTCTGATTTGTTTGAATCTAAAGTTTGGTTTTCTCCACTATTACTATTGTTTGTAAAATCATTTTTATTATTAATATTTTTTTTCTTGTTAAAGTAAGGTTCAATTAAGCTTGTGTAAAGTAAAATTATAGTTGAACCTATGGAACCAATTACGATAAAGGTATCAGCAAAGTTGAATGTTCCGTTATCGTGTCATGGTAAGAATAAAATATCTTTAACTCCATTTTGATTTATAAAACGGTCAAGCATATTTCCAAAAGTTCCTGCTCATAAAAATCCTAAAAATACTAATGTGTAATATTTTTTAGAAAAAACCATAAAATAAGGAACAACAATAACAATTAATAAACTGAAAATATGGATTAACGTAAAACCTAAATATTTATTTAATCCTGAAGTTACACCTCTATGTAATAAAGGTCTAAAACCAATAAAACCATAATTATAAAGGGTTTTTCCATCAATTCATTCAGCTCTTTCTTGAAAATATTGATGTTCAAAAATAAGATTTTTAGTTAATTGATCAATTAGTGTTAAAACTAATAAAACACCAAAAGTAATAAGTGCATTAATTATTAATCTTTTTTTATTAAAACTCAAAATTTTTGTTTTTCAATTCTTGAAAAAAATGTTAATTTTGTCCATCTTTTAAAACCTCAAAACATCTTAAACATATGTCATCTTTAATTTGAGTCATTTCAAAGTGATTTCAACATCTTTGACATTTTAATGAATCAAAAGCAGTAACTTTAGTTTCATTTGCAAATTCCACTGTACCAACCATTAAGAGTTTAACTAAGTTAAGTTTTTTAATAAATTCACTGTCTGTTTTTATATAAACTTTAGCTTCATTTTGTCTTTTGATAGCTCCATTTTTAATTTGTTCTTCAATTAATTTATATATTTCATCTTTAAGTGTAAAGAACTCTTTTCACTCTTGATCTATTTGTTCATCAATTTTTTTCTCTTTTAAAAAGTCTTCTAAGTGAATTGAAATTTGTTTATTTTCTTTTTTAAAGAAAGAATAAGCTTCTTCGGTTGTTGTTGGTAAAATAGGAGCTAAAGAAATTAAAAGTAATTGAGTTAAGTTGTAAAGGTTTTTTTGAATCATTAATCTTTCTGGCGAATTTTTTTTATCTGCATATAAACTATCTTTAGTTATAGAAAGATAAAATCCAGAAAAATCAATAATGAAATTATTTATTTCTTTTACAACCAACAAGAATCTAAAGTCGCTATAGTGTTTAATAATTTCATTATTTAACTTATTAATTTTATTAGCAATAAATTTATGTATTCCTTCAAGTTGAATATCATCTATTTTTGCATAATCAAAATCATTAATATTTCCAAGTAAAAACCTAATTGTATTTCTTATTTTTCTGTATATTTCGATGTTTTGTTCAAAAATTTTAGTTGAATAAGAAATATCATCAGAATATTCACTATTAGAAACTCAAAGTCTTAAAACATCAGCTCCATGCTTGTTAATTAAGTCAATTGGTTCAACTCCATTACCAAGAGATTTAGACATTTTTTGACCTTTTTCATCAACAATAAATCCGTGTGAAAGTAATTCTTTATATGGAGCAGTTCCTCTATAAACTACTGAGTTAATTAAAGAAGAGTTAAATCAACCACGATATTGATCTGAACCTTCAAAGTATAAATCAAAAGGTTTTGTTGTTCCTTCTATTTCTACTCCTATAGAAGTAGAACCAGAATCAAATCAAACATCCATAATATCTTTTTCTTTTGTTCAACCTAAATTTCTATATTTTTCAGGTAAAAGATCATCAACTTCTTTTTCATATCAAACATCGCTTCCGTTTTGTTTGACTAAATTAATTACATAGTCAAAAATTTCTTCGTTAATCACAGGTTCTCTGTTTTTATCATAGAAAATTGTGATTGGAACTCCTCAAGTTCTTTGTCTGGAAATTGTTCATTCAGCACGATTTTCAATCATTTTTGATAAACGTTTTTTACCTCATTCATTGAAGAATTTAACTTCATCAATAGCTTCTAAAATTTTATTTTTAAATTTATCAATTGAAACAAATCATTGTGGTGTTCCTCTAAATATAATAGGTTTTTTAGTTCTTCAATCATGTGGATATGAGTGTTTTATAAATTGTAATTTTAATAATTCACCTTTTGATTCTAAAAACATTCCTATTTCTTTATTAGCGTCTTCATAGAACATTCCTTGATATTGTCCTGCTTCTTTGTTTAGAGTTCCATCGTCAGCAACGTGCATTATCATATCTAGATTTTCTTTTTTACCAATTAAAAAGTCATCTTCACCAAATAAAGGAGCCATATGAACAAGACCAGTACCTGCTGTGATTTCCACGTGGTGTCCAAACACTACTTTACCACTTAAATTTCTTTTTATAGGTCTTCTGTATTCTATTCCATATAATTCTTTCCCTTTTACAGTTTCAAGAATTTTGTATGATTCTCATTTAAACTCTACAGCAAGCTTTTCAACCAATTCAGTTGCTATTATATAAATTTTTTCTTGTACTTGAACTCTTGAATAATCAAAATCTTGACCAATAGCAACACCTGAGTTTGCAATTAAAGTTCAAGGAGTTGTTGTTCAAATAACTAGATTATCATTTTCTTTTATAAAGGAATTTCCCTTTGTAACAAGATAACTAACATAAATTGAAGGTGATCTGTGTTCTGCATATTCTACTTCAGCTTCAGCTAAAGCTGTTTGACTTGAAGGTGATCAATATACTGGTTTTAATCCTTTTCTTAATAAACCATCTAAAGCCATTTTTTTAAGTAATTCTAGTTGTTTGGCTTCAAATTCGGGTTTTAATGTTATATAAATTTCTTTAAAATCACTAAGCATTTGTAATTTTCGCATTTGATTTTTTTGATTTTCAATTTGTTCTAAAGCATATTTTTTCGATTCTTTTCTAAGTTCTAAAATTGAAAAATCTTTTTGATTTTTATTCAAATTTTGCAGCATTTTTAATTCAATAGGTAGACCATGAGTATCTCAACCATTTACAAAAGGTGAGTAAAAACCACTCATACTTTTGTATCTAACTATAATATCTTTAATAATTTTATTTAGAGCATGTCCTAAATGGATGTTTCCATTTGCATAAGGTGGACCATCGTGTAAAACATATTGTGGTTTACCTTTATTTTTCTTTAAAACTTGTTGATAAATTTCTTTTTCAAGTCAGAATTGTCTGTATTTTTCTTCTTTTTCAACTAAATTTGCCTTCATTTCAAAATCTGTTTGAGGCATATTTAAAGTATCTTTATATTGTTTTTCCATAACTACTCCTTTTTAAATAAAATAAAAATCTGCATTCAAGGACTAACGTACCACCTTGAATCAGATTCTCTTTTTTGTTCGTTTCGTGAACCAAACGCCTTGTTAGGTCTCGGAAGTGATATTCAAAGGATCCAGATTGACTTGCACCAACCGTCAATTCTCTAGTGCTTTAACTCTTTGAACGTGTCTTCGTCATCGATATTCTATTATTTTTAAATTATATAAAAAAAATAGAAAAAATTCATTTTTTTGTTTTTAAATTATTGTTTATTTACAATTTTTATCCAAATATAAATTATTCAACAATAGTTTTGAGTTTTTTAGATGTATGTTTTTTAAAATATAGTGTATTTACTAAAAGCAAAATATTGGAAAGAATCATTATAAGAGCAGCTATTCAAGGAAAAATTAATCCACTAATAGCTAAAGGAATTGCAAGTGAATTAAATAAGAAAGCTCAGATAAAATTCATTTTGATAACCATTAATGTTTTTTTAGCTAAATAAATTGCTTGATAAACAGCATATAATTCATTAGTCATTAATGAAATATCTGCTGTACTATTTACCAAATCCGAACCACTTGCAAAAGCAATCCCTAGATCTGCTTGTTTAATAGCTAAAATGTCATTTAGTCCATCTCCTACAAAGATAGTTTCGCCTTTTTCTTTGTATTTACTTATTAGTTTAAGTTTGTCTTCTGGTTGCAATTGCCCGTAAAATTCCTTTATATTCAACTCATTTGCAATTTGTTTAACCACTTCTTTGTTATCTCCAGAAGCAATAACAACTTCTAATCCAAGTTTATGAAATTTTTCAATTATTTTTTTAGCATCTTGCTTGACTTGATCGCCAAGAGCATAAACAAAAACTATTTTGTTGTCTTTTGAAAGAGCAACATAACTATATGCTTCAAAAGAATTAATTTTTACTTCATTAATAAAACCTTTTTCTAACATTTTTTTATATGAACCAAGTTCGTATTTGTTTTGTTCAAATTCACCTATTACTCCATATCCTGGAATTTCTTTTTCGTCAGAAATAGAAACAGGATTAAATTTTTTATAATTAGTTATAACTTGAGATAAAGGGTGGTGAGATTTACTAGCTAAACTTTGAGCAATTGTTTCAAAGCTACTATCTCCAAAAATTTTAACAATTTCAGGTTTTCCTTTTGTTAATGTTCCTGTTTTGTCAAAAATTAGGTATTTTGCTTTTTTAAGTTTTTCATAAACATCAGCAGAAGAAAAGAGAATTTTGTTTTTTGTTGCAAGTCCGCTTGCAGAATAAATAGCAGCAGGAGCCGCTATTCCAAAAGCACAAGGACAAGCTATAACAACAACAGTTACACCAATTTTTATTCCATAATAAATTGGTTGTAGATCTTTTTCTAAATAAGAAGGTCAATACTTGGAATCAATTAGATATAAAGAAATTGTTCAAGTAAGAAAACTTATAAGAGCAATTGATAAAATAACAGGAATAAAATATTTAACTATTACATCGGCTAATCTCTGTATTTTTGAAGTTGAATCAACTATATTTTCAAGCTTGTCAATGATTTTAGCAAGAGTAGATTCTCTTGCTGTTTTTTGCACTTGAATTTTTAGTGAAGCAGTTAAATTGATAGCACCAGAAACCACAAAATCCCCTGGTTGCACGGTTTTTGGTAAAGGTTCGCCATTAATTGCTGCCATATCTAACTCAGAAGTATTTTCTAAAATTATTCCATCAATAGGCACGTTTTGCCCTTTTGGTAAAATGATGACATCACCTACTTTTAAAGTACTTGTTGATACTTTTTTAGTTGTTCCATCTTCTAAAACAAGCATTGAATAGCGATTTTGTAATTTTAATAATTCTTTAATTCCTATACTTGATTTCCTCATTAATTTATTTTCTAAATAGTGTCCAATGGACACAAAAAGAAGTAAAGCAGAAGGAACCTCTCAAAAATACATTTCTATTTTGTAGTATCCACCATCTTTAGAAAATAAAGTATATAAAGTCATTATTAATGAGTAAAAATAAGATATATGAACCCCGATTGCAATTAAAAGGTTCATATTCATTACACCTTTAAATAGTCTTACATAGTTTTTGAAGTATTCTACAGAAACTACAAAAACTATAAAGGTTGCAAGAATCCCTAAAACTATAAAAACTCAATTTTGTTGATTATTATAAATAATTTCGTGTTTATTGTTAATTGCACCAATTATATTAGTTAAAATAACTAAGAAAAAAGGTATAAAAATGATAATTTGAATCACCATATTATTAAATGGAGTTCAAATTCATCTTAAAAATTTTGATCAAAATTTTTTAATATGGTTCAGCATCATATCCAGCCTGTTTTGCTAATTTTATAATTAATTCATCTGGATAAAGTTCATCATCTGCATCTACTTTTAACATTTTATCCATTAAATTAAGTGAATATTTAATTTCAGGATATTGTTGAAACTGTTTATCAATATTTGATTTACATGATGCACATGAAACATTGATAGTAAAATATCTTGACATTTTTCCTCCTTGTTTTTATGAATAAATTTAAATTTATTTCGATTATATTATATAAATGCACTTAAAAATTTTTCATTTTTTTATGTTTTGAACAAAAAAAAGGCAAAATTTTGAGATTTTTTCTTTTGTAGTGGTTAATTTTATCTATAAAAAACAGAAAAAAATAAAAATAAATAATAAAAATGTTATAATTTTATATATTTAAATTAATGAGGTAATATGAAAAAAGAAATGACGTTAGAAGAAAAAGAAGTAAAACAAGAAAAATCTCAAAAAAAATCAAAAGAAAGTAGAAAAGCTAAAACAAGACAAGGAAGAAATAACAGATGACTTTGAGGAATTTTCTTAGGATTTGCATCTGCTGTATTTTTAGGTGCTTCTGTTTGACTAATTGTTCAAAAAGTGCAAAGAGATCATTCTGTAAATCCAGCTGTTCCTACAACTCAAAATATTCAAAAAGATAAAAATAATGATAATTCTAACAAAGAAGCAGAAACTTCAACTAACAATCCAAGCACTACTACAACAAACTAATTTTTAGAACCTTAAGAAAAGGTTCTTTTTTAATATTTGTTTTACAAAAATGTAATTACAGATATAAAATGTCACTTTTTATAAATATGTGTTAATTTAATGATA
>NZ_JBTGVF010000011.1:0-27126 GCF_054343435.1 Mycoplasma sp. 5370 | reverse complement strand
ATTTTAGGTATTTAATTTAATTTGAGAAGTAATTTGCTATTCAGTTTTGAAAGAATTATTTGCTCCTGAAAGGAGTTTTTTTATTATTTAAATACTTAAATAATAAACTTTTTAATGAAAAAATTTTTATTCAAAAAAGCAAAAAAATGTTTATAATTTAATAGTAGCAACGTAGAAGGAGAGGAATGAAATTTAAAATTTTAGATTTATTTTCAGGAGCTGGTGGATTTTCATCAGGTTTTGAACAACATAAAGATTTTAAAACTAGTATTGCTGTAGATTTTGATCAAAACGCATTAAACACCTTTAAATTTAACTTTCCTAACACTAAAATAATTTGTGGTGATTTGACTTCAAAAGAAGTAAAGTCACAAATTATTGAAACTGCTAAACAAGAAAAAATAAATATGATAATAGGTGGACCACCTTGTCAAGGTTTTAGTTTAAAAGGAAAACTTAAAGGTTTAGATGATCCAAGAAATTTTTTATTTTTAGAATACTATAATTTAGTAAAAAAATTAAAACCAGAAGTTTTTGTTATTGAAAACGTTAAAAACCTTTTAAATACACTAGATGGTTATTTTATTAAGCAAATATATGAAAAATTTACTAATCTTGGTTATAAAATTAATTATGGAATTTTAAATGCTAAAGACTTTGGAGTACCGCAAAAAAGAGAAAGAGCAATAATTATTGGTTCTTTATCTAAAAACATTAATTTGCCCATTAAAAATACAGAAAAAATAGTTACTGTTAAAGATGCTATTTCTGATTTAAATTATTTAGAATCTTCAGAAGGATCTTTTGAAAGTGAATATTTATTCAAGTCTCAAAGTGAATACCAACAGATGTTAAGAGGAAATAAATTATTTAATCATCAAGCAACAAATCATTCACAAATTGCTTTAGAAAAGTTAAAAATGATACCTTCAGAAGGTGATAAAAATCACCTTCCAAAAGAGCTATGAGGAAAGCAAAAATTTAGTACAACTTGATCAAGATTAAAATGAAATGAAGTAAGTCCTACTATTGATACAAGATTTGATACCCCTTCTAATGGAAAAAAATCTCATCCTGTTTTACATAGATCAATAACTCCAAGAGAAGCAGCAAGATTACAAAGTTTTCACGATAGTTTTGTTTTTTTAGGACCAAAAACCAGTGTTTGCAAACAAATAGGAAATGCTGTGCCACCACTACTTGCAAAAGAAATAGCAAAGCAAATTGCAGATGCTTACAATAATGATGAAAATACAGTAAAAACAGAATTATTCAATGCTGATGCAATTAAAATTATTGATAAATTAATAGAGAGCAAAAAGAAGGCTGATCATATTATTTGTGATCCACCTTATAATATTTCAAAAGAAAATAATTTTTCAACTCTAAACTCACCAAGAAAAGGAATTTTATTTGGACAATGAGATCAAAATTTTGATTTATTTAGTTGAATTCCAAAGTATGTCCAACTTTTAGATGATAACGGTTCAATAATTATTTTTTGTTCTTATAAATATATAAGTTTTATAATAAAAGAACTAGAAAATAATAAAATAGAAATTAAAGATGTTTTAGTTTGACAAAAAAGCAATCCAATGCCAAGAAATATAAATAGAAGATATGTGCAAGATATGGAATTTGCAATATGAGGTGTTAAACAAAAAGCAAAATGAATATTTAATAAACCAAAAAAAATCATATTTAAGATCACTTTTTGAATTTCCTGTTGTTTCAGGAAAAGAGAAAGTTGATCATCCTACTCAAAAAAGTTTAAAATTAATGGAAGAAATTATCAAAATTCATACAAATGAAGGGGATTTAATTTTAGATCCTTTTATGGGTAGTGGAACTACAGGAGTTGCCGCATTAAAATTAAAAAGAAATTTTATTGGAATAGAAAAAGATGAAAAATATTTTAAAATAGCAAAAGAAAGAATTGAAAAAATAAACATAAAATAATTTTATGGAGGTTTAGTATAATGGCAGTACAATGGATTCCAAACCCATTGGTAAGGGTTCGATTCCTTTAACCTCCGCCATATGTAAAAACACCAAATGGAGTAAAATGGAAAAAGAAAAAAACATATTTAATTATTTAATAAAAAATACGTCAAAATTTAATTTATCAAGTACAAATTTCTTTGAATTTTTAGATTTAAATGGAGCTAAAAAACTGATTTATGCTTTTGAAAAATTAATTTTTCAAGAAAATAAAAAACAAAAAATTTTTATTGCAAATCAAAATAGCGAAAAAGCAGATAAAATTAGTGAAATTTTTATTTCTTTATTTGAATTTAAAGATACTAATCAAATTACAACATTAAGAAAAAAAGATTCTATTTTTTTTCCTTTGTTTGCTTTTGCTTCTAGAAAAGTAGGTTTTGATTATTCTATTTATATTAGCGAAAATCCTTTAAGCAAAGAAATAAGTATTAGCTTTTATAAAGGAAATATGCAGTTTTTGAGCAAAGAGGAAATTGAAAAAATGAAATTTTATTTTGAATATGAAACAAATTTAGAATTTGAGAACATTCAAAAAAATAATAGTTTTTCAATTTTGAAAATTGACAATATTGTTGAAAATTTTGCAACCACTTTAATTAATGATTTTATGCTACGAAAAAATGATTCTAAAATTCTTAATATAGGTTTTTTAAATAAAAATAATGACATTAAATTATTACAACAAAAGATAGTTGGAAAAATGGATTTAAAATTTAATTATTCTCCTTTTAGCATAATTAAAAGTAAAATGATTAATAAACTTTACTTTAATTTATTTAAAAAATCTGATGTTTTAATAGATTATGAAAATGACTTTAATAACATTATTTTTTATGTTAAAAATAAAAATAAATATATAAAAATAAGTGATATTGAACTATTTATTACTATATGTCATTTTTTAAATACTGAATTAAATACTACCAAAATTTTAATGAATAATGAATTATTTAAAATAATAGATTTAGAAGTAATTAAACAGAGACTTTTAAATAAAGAGGGCAGTAACTTAATTAATGTCAATTTGGATTCTAAAATGAATATTACTATAGAACAAAAAACTTCTTTAGTTTTTGACAATCCTTTTAAAAACCTTATTTTGTTTTTAAATTTTCTAAATTATTGCAAAACACAAAATTTAAATTTTGAAAAAATACGTGACTTTTTAAAGAAAATTTATAAATACAACGAATTAGAATTTAATTCCTTAACAAGTAAAATTAATCTAGAAAAAACAAAAAATATTTTCTTTGAAAAAGGATATAAACTGATTTTTGAACATCAAAATGATTCTATGCAAACATTTTATTGTTATTTTGAAAATAAAATGAGTGAAAAAATTTGATTTTTTTATAATTTTTCTTTTTGTAATGCAAAAATTATGTATGAATCCAAAAAAAATGTAAAATATAATTATTTTATGCATAAATTAATAAAAAGGATTAAAAATGACAACAAAATTTAAACAAAAAGAATATAGATTATTAAATAATGGAAAATCCCTTGAAAAAGGAGATGTAATTTCTTTTAAAGCAACTAACACAATGTTTGAAGATGTAGAAATCAAAAATTTTGATAAATTAACAATTATCTCTATTTTCCCTTCTTTAAACACTAGAGTTTGTGATGAACAAACAAAAGAAATTTCTAAATTAGCATCAGAATTTAAAGAAGTAAGATTTATTTCTATTTCACTTGATTTACCAAGTGCTATTGCTGAGTGAAAATCAGTAAATTTATTACCTAATATTGAAATCTATTCAGACTACAAACATAGAGAATTTGGACTAAAATACGGATTTTTAATTGATCAAGTATTTTTACTAAATCGTGGTTATATAGTGTTAAACAATCAAAATAAAGTTATAGATTTTTCATACAACACAGATGTACATGAACAAATAAATTTTGAAAAAATTAGAGAAATTATCAACGAAAATATTTAAATTCAAAATATTAACTTTAAACCGCACCAAGCGGTTTTTATTTTCTTCTATCATTGTAAAAATTTCACTTTTTTCTTAAAATATTTAAAATTTTTATTATAATTTATATACTTTTATGATAATTACTAAATAATAAATAATATCAAATAAAAAATTTTAAAAAAATCTCAAAAAAATTTGGTTTTTTTAAAAAAAATAGTATAATTATAAAAGTATGTTAATACGAGACAAGCTCGAGTGGCGGAATAGGTAGACGCAAGGGACTTAAAATCCCTCGGTGGCAACACCGTGCTGGTTCAAGTCCAGTTTCGAGCACCAGTGCGCCCTTAGCTCAGCAGGTAGAGCAAATGGCTTTTAACCATTGGGTCAGAGGTTCGAATCCTCTAGGGCGTACCATTTCAATATATTGTCCAAAGAAAATACCTTTATGGGTATTTTTTTATTTTTTAATTTATGAAAATAATTAACTAAAATAAAGGGAAAATAGATGTTTTCAAAAAAATGAAAAAAAACTTAGTTTCCTAAGTTAGTTATTTTTAGCATTTTTCATTGAACGCATAACAGCTTTAATTTGTGTTTCAGAAGCTTTTCTTCCCATTTGTAGGAACATAGCTCTAATCATTTTTTCAGTAATTGGAGGATTTTCTTTTATTTGTTTTTCAAACATTTTCTTAGATACTAAAACTCCGATGATACCACCAACAATAAATAAAATTACTGCAACAGCAATAACAATACCTATTCAACCACCAAGACCTACTCCCCCAGCTGTTTCCACAACTTTTACATTAGTTGTTTCATTAAAAATTTTTAACATAAATTTCCTCCTATGATTTTTCTCCTTATATTATACCAATCAATTAATAATTTTAGGTGAAAACTATTAATTTTATTAATTATTATTATATTATTTTTTTGTTTTATAAAACAATAGTTCCTCCAATAATTCAGGAAATTCCTATAATACAAAAAACAAGACCAAAAAATAAAGGACTAACTAATTTTATTTTTTCTCAAACTGGTAAATACATTCCAGTGCTTTCATAGTCAATGTTTTTTACACTCTTTTGGTTGTTTTTTTCTTTATATTTAATTAATTGCTTTTCTTTGTACTCTTGTGCTTTTCTTTTTGTTCTTGGATAATAGAAAAATAAAATAATTCCAAGAACAATGAAAAGAGATCCAAATAAAATGGTTGCTCACAAAGGTAAACCATCTAATTTTTTATTTTCTAGTGATCCTATTTGATTCATAATATTAAATTATAAAACTTTTTAAAAATATATTATAATTAAAATAATATTTAATTAGGAGGAATAATGTTTAATGTTAATGATTTTAAACCAGGGATAACTTATCAAGAAGATGGTGAACTTTTTATTGTTTTAGAGTCCCAGCACTCAAAACAAGGTAGAGGTCAAGCAACAGTTAAAGCAAAAGTAAAAAACTTAAGAACAGGAGCTACAACAATTAAATCCTACACAGGTGGAGATAAAGTTGAAAAAGCTCATATAGAAAAAACAGGTATGAATTATCTATATAATGACGGAAACGAAATTATTTTAATGGATGAAGAAACCTATGAACAAATTGGAATTGATGTTTCTAAACTTCAATGAGAATTGAACTTTTTAAAAGATGGATTAAAAGTTATTGTTAGAAAATTCGAACAAGAAATTTTAGATATCGAATTACCTATCAATATTGAGTTAAAAGTAATTGAAGCTCCAGAAGCTGTTAAAGGAAATACCACAACAAACCCACAAAAAAAAGTTATTGTGGAAACAGGTTTTGAAGTCGAAACACCTATGTTTATTAAAGAAGGTGAAATTATTATTGTTTCAAGTGAAACAGGAAAATACGTTGGAAGAGCTGGTAAATAAATATGAATTATGTTATTGTTAATTACGGTCTTAATCAAATTTATACTGTTTATGAACAATCATTTTTACAAACAGTAAAATCTGTATTTTCTAAAACTGATTTTGTAAAACTAGATGGTGATGTTAAGATAAAATTTAACAATTCCAATACCAATATTAGTATAGAAGCTCAATTTTACATTTATGAAAACAAACATGAATTTAGCGATATTATCAATAACTTAATTAACTCTTTAAGAGAATCAATTAAGTTGCTTATAGGAATAGATGCTGAAAACATTTCATTGTTTTATAAAGGAAAAATAAATAAAAAATAAAATTAAAGGATAAAAATGAACTACAATAAAAATTTAGATCAACTTTCCATTAATACTTTAAAAATTAATGGAACAGCAGCAATAAATAAAGCAAATTCAGGTCACCCAGGTATTGTTTTAGGTGCTGCAACAATTATGCACACTTTATTTTCAAGACATTTAGTTTTTAACCCAATGTCTCCAGAATGAATTAATAGAGATAGATTTATCTTATCAGCAGGACACGGCTCAGCATTATTATATGCTCAATTAAGAGTTTTAGGATTAATAAAAAAAGAAGATTTAATGAACTTTAGACAAATGGATTCTTTAACACCAGGTCACCCAGAATTTGGACATACAATAGGAGTTGAAGCAACAACAGGACCACTTGGTCAAGGAATTGGAATGGGAGTAGGACTTGCACTTGCAGAAAGTCATTTAAATTCTAAATTTTCTGAAATTAACCATTATACATATGTTTTATGTGGTGATGGAGACCTTCAAGAAGGAGTAACTAATGAAGCTTTATCTCTTGCAGGAAAATGAGAATTAAACAAATTAATTATTTTACACGATTCAAACGATGTGCAACTTGATACAAAAGTTGAAGCAGTAAATTCAGATGATTTAAGACTAAAAATGGAATCACTTGGATTTTTCTACCAACAAGTAAAAAATGATGTAGAAAAAATTTCTAAAGCAATTGAAAAAGCAAAATCATCTAAAAAACCTTCATTTATAGAAGTTAAAACCATCATTGGTGAAGGCGCAACAAAACAAGGAACAAGCGATGTGCACGGTGCTCCACTTGGTAAAGACTTTGAAAACCTAAAAAGCAAATTAAATTGAACAATGGATGATTTTGAATTACCACAAGAAGTTAAACAATATTACAGAGAAACTCTGTTTAAACGTGGAGAAGATGCACAAAATTCTTTTGTAGAATCAGAAGAATTAAAAAATTATTTAGAAAATGCTAATAAAGAAATTTCTATTAATTTAACATTAAAAGAAAATGATGCTACTAGAAATTCATCAGGTGCTGTTATTAAATATTTAAACGAAAATACACAACACTGAATTGGTGGATCAGCAGACTTAGTTGCTTCTACAAAAGTTGGTGGAGCTGATGGGGTATTTTCAGTTGAAAACAGACAAGGAAGAAACCTATTATTTGGAGTTAGAGAATTTGCAATGGGAGCAATTGCAAACGGACTTGCACTTCACTCAGTTCTAAAACCTTTCGTTTCAACATTCTTTGTATTTTCAGATTATGTAAAACCAGCAATGAGACTTTCAGCATTAATGAAATTGCCAGTAACTTATGTATTTACACACGATTCAGTGTTTGTTGGGGAAGATGGGCCAACTCATCAACCAATTGAACAATTAGCTATGCTTAGATCATTACCTGGAATTAAAGTTTTAAGACCCGCTGATGAAAAAGAAGTAATTGCTTCATATGAATTAGCAATTAATTCAGTAAACAAACCGCACGTTATAGTTCTAACAAGACAAAATATCACTTCACTTGCTTCAACAAATAAAGACTTATTTAAACAAGGAAGTTACTTTGTAAATCAAACAAATTCTAAATATGCTTTAGTTGCAACAGGAAGTGAACTAGCAACAGCGCTAAAAATCGGTAAAGAATTTGATTTAAACGTTATTTCAGCATCTAACTGAGATAATAAAGTGCTTTGAAACCCAATGAACACCATTTCTATTGAAGCAGCTTCTACTTTTGGATGAGCAAAATTAGCAAGACACAACATTGGACATGATGATTTTGGTTATTCAGCTCCAGGTGATCTAGTTTATAAAAAAATCAAACTTGATTATGAATCAGTAAAACAATACGTTGTAAAACACTTTAAATTAAATAAATAAAGAAGGTGTATTACAAAAACAACATTACAACAAAATACACCATCAACTGATTCTAAGTATTTTACTAAATCAAAAATTTTTAAAATTACAATTCCCGATATAGTTTTAAGTGGTATTTTAATTGCCATTTATTTAATAATTACTTCTATTTTAAGATTAACGATTTTTACAAGTAAATTAAACATTAGTTTTGAAATACCTTTTAGCATTATTTTAGGTTTAGTTTTTGGACCTTTTAAAGGTGCTTTTCTTGCAATAATTGCAGATACTTTTACTTTACTAATAGTTGGAAGTATAGCAACTTGAATGATTGAATATGCAATTGTGCCGCCACTTATCGCTATAGTTTCTTGATCTTTGCTATATATTTATCAATTAAAAAATAAATGAAGTTTTATAGTCATAATCACTTCATTTGCTTTGGTAATAGTTACAATGCTTTTAATTTACTTTTTAGAAGTTTTAAATACTACCAAAAATGTTAGAATTGAAAATATTAATAAAGACTGAAGAAGTTTTTTTACAAAAGAAATAGTATTAACTTTTATTTCTATTTTTTCAATAGTAAGTATTGCAGTTTTTAGTTTCTTTATTTTTAAATATTTTAAGACTAAAAAAGAAATTTATTACCTTTTAACCTTTATTTTCGCAACTATTTGCATTATAATAATCATTTTCCGTTGACTTTGAGGACCGATTGCTTTTATTAATTATTACAATCGTTTTATCGCTGTTAAAACAAATAAAGGAAGAGAAATTAGTGGATATTTCTACTTCTATCTTACTCCAATAATTTTAAAAGGTTTAATTACAATTCCAATTTATACAACAATATTAACATTATTAGTTCCTATCTTATTAAAACTTAAAAAGAAATACGATCAACCAAAATATTAATAATAAAACTCATTCGTTTGAATGAGTTTTTTAGTATTTTAATATTATGGTTGATTTCTATAATCTAAAAACTTCTTTCGCTTTTCAGTTAATTGTTGCTCTGGAATTTTTTCAATTATTTTACATAGAACTGGATTATTTTTGCAATAATCATTCATATTTTCTTTATCTAAAAAGACTATTTCTCCATTTTCAGAATTAAAAGTGAAATTATTATCATCAAATTTTTTATGTAAAGTTGGTGAAAGGTTTAAATAATTTTCTTTATCAGAGATAAAATTTAATAATTTATTAATTTCTGTATCATCTTTATTTTCTGTATTAAAGTTTGAATATCAGTAATTTATAATCATCATTTTAATCTTATAAACGGGAAAAAAGTGAGCTTTTTCAATTGGTTCACTTCTTGAAAAAGGAAAAACATTTACTTGATTTATTTTACTTCTTTCTTTTTCAATTGTTTTTTCAAGTGTTTCTTTTTGTCTGCTAATTAAATTTAAATTATTTAAATAGATTTTTTTCTTTTCAGGTGAATCATTTGAATTAATTATTTTTATTGATTCATAAATATTTTTAAAAATATTTGTTGATTCTTTTTTATTGTTAATTTTTGCTTTGAACTCTTCAATATAATCATATTCAAGACTTGTTTGATAATAAATTTTTTCATAATTTGAAATATTATTGTTAAGTTTAGTAGAAAAATTTTTGAAAAATAAATGAAAATTTCTCTTGAAAATTTCGTTTTCCTTACTCAAAATCAAAGGAGCATTTTCAGGTTTAGATAATTCCCCGGCAGGATTAGAACCTCTAACTAGAGTAATAATGTTCTTAATTGTTTCATTTCTAAAATTATCTTTTAAGAAATTATTTATAATAGAAAGTTCTTTTTCATTTAATTTTACTAATTTTCTATCACTCAAACTCAATCTTTTTTCTTGAGTAAATCCAAGTAAATTGAATAGTTCATCTCTTTTTTTAAACATTGCAATTTTATCCCTAAATCATCTTTCTGTTGTTTTTAAATCAATAAAACATTCATCAAGTTTGAAGAAATAATCAACTATAACAAGTGATTCTTTCATATAAATGAAATAAAATTTCCCCTTAAAACTTGCACTTGTAGTGGTTTTGGAATCATAATTTTTTGTTTCAACATCAAATGAATTTCAAACTAATTTTGGGTTATTCATAATTCTCCTTTATAAATTCAACAATTTTTTCAAATATTTTTTCAAGCACTTCAACTGAAATTGAATTTCCTGCTAAAAATGTCATTTTTTGTTCGCTTAATAAATTAGAATCTTTAATCTTTTTTATATCTTCTTTACTAAAAACCATATATAATAAAGATTCTTCTCCATTTATTACTCTTATTTTCTTTGTATTTTCAAAGAAAAATTTTATTCTGGAATTTGCTCCTGAAGCAGTTAAAGTTGGACCTAAATGAGTATTAGCATAAATATAATTTTCAGAATTAAAATTTGTATAATTATGTATAAATGCTTTTTTAATATTATTTTTGGTTACATAAAACTCATCTATTTTTAGCTTTTTTAATTTATCTTCAAGTAATTTATCTTTAGGTGTTTGTTCTGTATCTTCTTTTATTATTTTGTTGAGTTTTTTTGTATTTTTAATAATTTCTGGTCATTCAAAACCATTTTTATTTAAAGTTGAAATCATAAAAACTCTTTCTCTATTTTGTACTGAATTGAAATCTGAAGAATTGATAATTTTTCAAGTAGAAAAATATCCAAGACTTTTTAAAAAGTCTATTCATTTATTGAAGTCATCATTAAATTTTTTACTTGCTAGGCTCTTTACATTTTCAAGCAGCAAAACTTTAGGTAGTCTATCTTTATTGGCAATTAATAACCTTTGAATTTGAAGTAATAAACCACTTCTTGTTTCTTTTGTTATTCCTTTTTGTTTACCTTGCTGTGATAAATCTTGACAAGGAAAAGAATAAGTAAAAATATCTATACCATTTGGTATAACTTTTACTTCTTTTATATCATTATAAAATGAAGGAGTCTCCTCAGAGAGAGAGAGAGAGAGCACTCGGCAGTTTTTATAAATTTTTCAAAAAATGGATAAATTTGTATTAAATATTCATCGGATTTCTTATTAAAAAATCTGTTAGAAACCAAATTTTTACTATCATTACTTAATTTTAATTTAGATAAATTTTCTTTAATTTTATCTAAATTAATTTTATTTGTGTGACTTTCCTTCTTTTCATTTATTAAATCATAAGCAATTATTGAATCTATAAATCATTCAATTAAACCCATTGATTTGACAGTTATATTCATTTTGTTTTTAATATTGTTTAGTGCTTTAATTTGCGAACCAATTCCAGCAAAAGCTTCAAAAATTTTTATTTCTCTCTTTTTCATTTCTTTTTAAGTATATCGCGTTTCAAAAATAAACAAAAATCATTTTTTTATCTCTCTTTCTTTAAAAAATCTTGTCAAGAATTTAAAACATTGTTAGTGTTTATTAATTTTTGTTTGTATTTCTGATTTGAATTAGTGATGTAATCAAAAAAGTAATCTAAAATAACAAGGTGAGAAATTTTGGAAGCAATAGGTACTAATTTATCTAAATTATTGATTTTGGCATAAGTTATTTTTATATCAATTAATTCAGAAAATATTTTTTCAATATTTGAAGTAATTACTATTGTTTTTGCTCCAAATTCTTTTGCTTTCTTGAGAGCAAAATAAATTTCATTATTTCTAAAATTATTGCTCAAACAGATGATTGCATCATCTTTTTCAAGAGTTCCAAGTAATGGAAACATAGTGTGGAAATCCAGTTCAAAAGTTGCATCAAATCCTATTTTCTTTAGATTTGCACAAAATTCAGAAAGAATTTTTCCACTTGAACCAAGTCCAAATAATAGCACCTTTTTTGCTTTATTTAAATAGTTAGTAGCAAGTTTGATTTTATAGATATTTTCTTTTTGCACAGCAGAATTAATTGCATACTGTTGAGTCTTATAAATATTAAGAAAGTTCTTTTCAGTTTTTAAGAATTTTGTAGAAATATCTAAAATATCTAACTCTTTTATTCTTTTGTTAATAAAAATAGTTAGTGCTCTATAATTGTTAAAACCATATTTCTTGGCAAATCGTGAAATTGAAGCCTCGGAGCAATAAATTATCTGTGATAATTCTTGCTGAGTAAGGTCAAATTCCTTTTCATGGAATAAATTTATAAACTCAAGAATTTTTAATTCTACGTTAGTTAAAGAGTTAATTTTGGTCAAAATATTGTTAGTCATATTAATAATATTTTAATATATTAAATAATAAATGAAAGAAACTTTCAAAAATTTATTTTTTTCTTTCATTTATAATAAAATTATTTATGGATAATATAAAGGAGATTTTATGAAATATTCACAAAGTGTTTGTGCTATAAATAGTTTTGAATCACTTAAAATATTAGATGAACTTTCAAATTCTGGTATGACTCATATTCATATTGATTTTATGGATAGTTTTTATGTTCCAAGTTTTGGTTTTTCTTTTGAACAAGCAAAATTTTTAATTGAAAGATTCAAACATATAAATTTTGATGCTCATTTAATGGTGAAAAAACCTTTAAGATTAATTGAAAAATTAATCGAAGTAGGATTCAAAACGATTTTTATGCCAGCAAATGAAATATCACTTGAATATTTTGTAGATGCTACTAAAAATTATCCAAATATTTGCTTTGGAATAATGTTAGAAGCAAATAATAATCCAGAAGACTTTAGAAATATAATATTAAATTCAAAAAAAATTCTTTTGATGACTATTGATAAAATAGGTGGTACTGGACAAAAATTAAATAATTTATTATTTTCAAAAGTTAATACAATTAAACAAATAAATAAATCGATTGAAATTTATTCAGATGGTGGCTTAAGAGTGACAAATAGTGATGAATTTTATCAAAATAATATAGATGTAGCTGTTGGTGGTTCCATAATATATTATTTTGATAGTGCTAATAAATTTATGAAATGATGAATAGAGAAATATGATTCTTAATATAGCAGTAATTGTTTTAGGTTCGCTTCTTGGTTTTATACTTTTAGTAGTCATTATTTGACGTTTATACGAGAAAATTAAAGGTAAAAAAAGCAATTTCAATTCTTCTAAAATTGGAAACACATCTAAAAAAACTCTTGAAAAACTATTGATTTTTGATTCATTAAATGATTCATTAACTTTAAGCAATATTCTTGTAAAAAACAATTTTGCTAAAAAAGGTTATTCGCTTTTTAGTGGAGTTGTTCTTACAAAAGAAAAAATTTATTTAATTTCTGATTGTGTTTCACTTGACAACTATGAAAAAATTTTAATTGATGAAAAAGGTGTTTTTTTACAAAAAAATAATAAATCATTTAAAAAAGATCTTTGAGAAACCTATTGATTAAATGAGTCATCAAGATGACTTGAGAAAAGATTCAAAGATAAATATGAAATTTTAATTCTTGTTGATGAAAATCTTAATAGTGATTTAATTAAAAATAAAACAAAATACAGATTTATAGATATTTATTCATTAAATAAAGAAATAGAAACTCAAAGTCAAACTTTAATGAATCCACAAAAGGTAAGTGAAATATTTTTAAAAAACAATTTATTTAAAAAGGAAGATTCTAAATAATGAAGTTTAATATTTTAGGGATTTTTCTTTTAGTTTGTGTTTTGATAATCCAAATTTTTATTGTTTTTGTTTATAAAATAAACTTAAAAATAAAATATCAAAAAATTGGTTTAAATTTGGTAGAAAAACCAACAGTAATTGTTCAGAAAAATTTAAGTACTAAATTCAATAAAACATTTAATTTAAGTTTAAATATTAGTTGATTTAAAACTCAAATTAATATAAAAAAATCCTTGTTCTTTATCTCTAAAGAGAATTTAGGTTCAAATATTTTTTCACTTGTTAATTTACTTCACTTTAATTTTTATTGTTCAAATATAAAGAAAAATACAGAAAAAATAACTCTTATCTTTAAATATTTAATGATTTTATTATTTAGTACAGGTTGAGTTTTACTTACTATGGATTTATGAATTTGATCACTTTGTGTATTATCTTTATTTATTTTACTATTAGTATTTGAATTTGTTTTTAGTTATAAAATTTCTAAAATAGCATATATACAAACGAAAAATTATATTATTGAAAAATATCATAATCAAAATCTAAACTTAATTTTAAGTTATTTAAAATACAAAAGATTTTCACTTTTAGAAAAATATTTAACTTTTTATATTACTATCATTCAAGAATTAACTATTAAGTTTAAAAATTGGGGAAAAAATGAATAAAAAAACTAAACAAGAGTTAATTGAACATTTAGTTTATAAATATGCACTAGATGAAAAATATTTATCACAATTGTCATTAGAACAACTTGAAGAACTTTATCAAGAAAAAGAAAAAGAATCGTTATTAATTGCTAAAAACCCAAATAAATTCTTTTATATTAAAAGTTTACCTGTTCCAAAAGAAGTGGAAACAAAAACTTCTACAAAAGGTGGTTGAATAATATTTGGAGCATTTATTACAGTAATTATTTTTGCAATTGTTTTGTTTTTATTATTAGCTTTCTTAAAAAATTAAAATAAGGAGAAAAATGAAGTTATTTGACAAAAAAATGATGGAATGACAAGAAAATTGTCATGATTGAAAGGAAGTTGTACACAAAGGTGTAGAACTACTTGTAAAAGAAAATAAAGCTACATGAGAATTAGAGACAAAAATTTTAGATTCAACTGCACAATACGGAGCTTACTATGTTTTAGAAAAAGGAATAGCACTACTCCACGGACCTGCAGGAGATCATTGTTTAGAAGCTGCAACTTCCACACTTATTTTAAAAGATGAAGTAGTTTTTAATAATCAAGAAGATAAAAGTGCAAGAATTATTATAACTCTTTCAGCACCAGATAATACTTCTCACATTGGTTTTATTCAAGAATTTGGAAATTACTTTATGAATGAAGAATTTAAACAAAAAGTTTTAAAAGTTAAAAATATGCAAGAGTTTTTGGATTTAATAGAAAAATACGAGGTGAAATAATGAACATTAGATGTGTTTGTGGTTCTGGTTTAGGTTCAAGTCTTTTATTAGAAATGAATGTCAAATCAGTTTTAGATAAATTGGGAGTAGATTACGAATCTGTTGAACATACTAACATTTCATCATTTTCAAAAAATGGTGTTGATTATGTAGTTGTTGGTGCAGATGTTGCTCCTACATTGGATTTTCCAAAAGAAAAAATGGTTGTTTTAACCAACATTTTATCAAAAGATGAATTAGAAAAAAAATTAAAAGAATTATTAAAAATATAATTTTAGAAAGGAATTAAAATGGCTTTTCTTTTATGAATGCTTAATTTTTTAAAAGCCTTTGTAGCAGTGCCTGCTTTATTAGTTGGTATTTTTACAATGATTGGTGCCCTTGTTTTAAGAAAAAAGGGTTCACAAGTTGTAGTAAGTACTTTTAAAGTTATTGTAGGTTTCTTAATTATGGGTGGTGGAGCTGGAGTTCTTGTTGGTTCACTAAACAGGTTCCAACCAGTTTTCCAAGCTGTTTATAGTTTAAATGGTATTATACCTAATAATGATGGTTTTGTTGGAGCTTTAGCAAAAGCATTACCAGAAATTGCTACTTTAGGTTCAATTATAATGTTAGTTGCAATGTTGTTAAACATTTTATTAGCACTAACTTCAAGATTTAAATATGTTTATTTATCAGGACACGTTTTATACTATACTTCCTTAATGTTAGCAGCAGTAATGTATGTAATCGGTTTTGATTTTCAAAATAGTGTTGCAGACTTTGTTTTAGCAATGTTTGCGGGAGCTGCTCTTTTAGCAGTTTATATGGTTATTTCACCAGCAGTTCAACAAAGATACATGAGACAAATTGTTGGGAGTGATGAAATCGCTTTAGGACACACTGGTGGATTTGGTTATGCTTTATCTGGATTAATCGGTGAAGCAGTTTATAAACTTAAAAAAGGAAAAGTTCTTTCAACAGAAGAAATTAAATTTCCACAATCACTATATTTCTTTAGAAACACACTAGTTTCTATTTCAATTACAGTATTTATTTTCTATCTTGCAGCATTTTTACCAGGTGGAATTTTATTTGAACTTGGAAAAATAACAAATAAAGAAGCTTTAGCTGTTTTAAGCGATGGAAACTGAGTTATCACAATGATAGTTCAAGCATTTACATTCACAGCTGGAGTAGAAATTGTTTTAGCTGGTGTTAGATTATTTATTGGTGAATTAGTGCCAATGTATAAAGGATTTAGCGATAAATTAATTAAAAATTCTAAAGCAGCTGTTGACTGTCCTGTAGTATTCCCTTATGCTCCTAATGCAGTTATTATTGGATTTATTTCTTCTTTTGCTGCTGGACTTGTAGGAATGGCTATTACTATTGGTTTAGGAGCTGCAAGTTTAATTCCTGCAGTTGTATTACCAGGATTAGTTCCTCACTTCTTCTTAGGAGCAACTTCTGGAGTATTTGGAAACGTTAAAGGTGGAATAATTGGTGCAATAGTTGGTCCATTTGTAGTTGGATTAATTATTACATTTATTCCTGTATTCTTTGTGCTTGGAAATTGAACTCCAACTGACACAAATGCTTTAGGAAAATTACTTGAAACATCTAACTCAGTAAAAGGGAATTCATTAATTTCACTAAATTGAGGAGATACTGACTACTTTATTGGTTACATTCCAGGAATTCTTGGATTAATCCCTAAAGCAGGAAAATATGTTGCTTTTGGTACAATCATTGCAGCTTACTTAGCATTAGTTGCTGATGGACTTGTTAAAAGATTTGTTTTTGACAAAAAAAATAAAGGTGAAGTAAAAAATGCGTAAAAAACATTTGGACTACACTGCAAATGAATTTATTGCAACAATGCGTGCAGTTGCTATTGACGGAATAAATAATGCAAAACAAGGGCACATTGGAATGGCTCTTGGTGCTTCTGAAATCTTTTATGCACTTGTAGGTCAAGTAATGAGATTTAGTCCTACTGATCCAAAATGAATCGATAGAGATCGTTTAGTTTTATCAGCAGGACATGGTTCAATGGGATTATATTCCATTTACCATTTACTTGGATTATTAAGCATTGATGATATTAAAGCACATAAAGAATATAATTCTAAAACTCCTTCACATCCAGAAATTGATAAATTAGAATTTGTCGATGCTTCTACCGGTCCATTAGGACAAGGTGTTGCAATGGCAACGGGAATGGCACTAAGTGCTAAACACTTAATAAAAAGATTTAATAAAGATCGTTTAAATATTTTTAACCACAACATTTTTGTAGTTTGTGGAGATGGGGATTTACAAGAAGGAGTAGCTTTAGAAGCAATCCAATTTGCTGGTACAAATAAACTATCTAAACTTGTAATCATTCACGATTATAACAATATGCAAATTGATTCAGCATCTTCTGAAGTAAATAACATAAATTTTGAACTATTTTTCAAATCTCAAAATTTCAATGTTATTATTTTAAGAGATAATGATCCAGTTGAAATTCAAAAAGCATTAGAAAGAATTAAAGACACAGTAAAACCTACTTATATTCAAGTTCCTACCACAATCGCTTATGGAACAGATGTTGCAAACTCTCCAAAAGGACACAATGGAATTTTAAGTCCAGAAGCAACTGTTAGTTACAAAAAAAGACTTGGTTTAAAAGAAACTAAACCTTTTGAATACAACGAGCAAGCTTACGAATTTGGAAGACAAATGATTATTTCCAAATCAACAGCTTACACAAGATGAGTTAATAATTTTGAAAAATTAAAAACAAGATATCCAAAATTAGGAAGAGAACTTGAAGCGTTAATTAAAAGGGAAAAATCCTTTGATTTTAAAGATTTTAAATTTAAACAAACTAATGTTGCTACAAGAAATTATGTTGCTGAAATAATGCAATATTTAGATGGAAATTATGAAGATTTTATGGGTGGTTCTGCAGACCTTAGAAGTGCTACTAAAGTAGGTTTTGATTCTAATAGAAATATCAAATATGGAATTAGAGAATTTGCAATGACTGCTATCAACAACGGAATAAATTTACACTCAGGATACACTACTTTTGGTTCAACTTTCTTAGTTTTTGCAGACTATGCAAAACCAGCTCTTAGATTAGGTGCACTAATGGAAATCCCTTCTATTTCTGTATTTAGTCACGATTCTTATCAAGTAGGAGGAGATGGTCCAACTCATCAACCGGTTGAACAAATTGGGATGCTCCGTTCTATACCTAATTATTTAGTATTTAGACCAGCAGATGAAAATGAAATGCTAAATTCTTTTAAATATGCATTAAATAGCAAAAAAACACCTTGTGCTATAATTACATGTCGCCAAGAAGTGAAATCATTTAATTTACAAAAAAATGAATTTAAAGCAGCTTATTTCATTGATAAACAAGAAAGTGCAAATATTACACTTCTTGCTTCTGGTTCAGAGGTGAGTTTAGCTGAGCAAGTAGCTAATGAATTGAAAAAAATTAATATTAAAGCAAGTGTAATTTCTGTTCCATCCTTGCAATTATTGCTCGATGATGAAAAACTTATAAGTCAGTTAGAACTTGCTAAACAACCATTATTTGCAATCGAAGCTTCTAACGATCATTTATGATACAAACTTTCTAAATATTCTAAATTTGATGCTCATTTAGCAAAAGACTTTGGACACTCAGCACCAGGACAATTTGTTTATGAGTTAAATGGATTTAATAAAGAATTTTTAGTAGAAAAAATCAAATTATTTTTAGAAAAATAATAAAGAAAAAAACAAAAAAAGCATTCATTAATTGAGTGCTTTTTTCTTTAATTGTACTTTTGATCAATTAGTTTCATTCCAATTTCATCACAAAGAATATTTAAGGTAATTTTTACTTCTATCTCAGTTTCAAATTTATCTTTAATTTTTATTGAAAAAATATTTTGATATAAAGCATATAGTTCATTTATGACGTTTTCTATACTTTCTCTTTTAGTTAATGAAAAGGTAATGTCTCTTGATTTTAATGGTGAATTATCATACTCTTTAAATATTACTTTCTCTTTTTCAATAGCATCTAAATTGATTTCAGCAAACAAAGCATCACTGATATTTAGATATGGAGAAATTTTTCCAATTCACCCTACAAGAGTGTTGTTGTGGTATATTAAAGCGGTTGTTCCTGTGTGAAAATTATTAATATCTTCTGCTCTTTTGAAAGTTAAATTTTCTGAAACATTGTTTAAAATCACTTCTTTTAATTGATTGAAAGGATAAGAAGTTGAAGCTAAAGCTAAAACATTCTTAAATTCATTAACCATTCCTACTTCAAAAATAGAAATATCTGTGATTTTTCTTTTTTGATTATATTCAATCACTTCTGCTAAAGAAATTGCTAAAGAGTTTCTAATTTCTTCTCTTTCTTTGGAAACGAAAGTTTCTAAAGTTATATTTTGTTTGAAATCAAAAGGATTAAAAACATTACGTTCTTTTGAAATTAAAGAATAAGTTCAAACTTCTTGAAAACCACTAGAAGAGATTTTTTCTTTAATAATATTTGGTCTATTAATTAAAAATGAGTTAATTTTTGGTTGATTTAAAATCAAATTATTAAATCCATAAAATCTTAAAACTTCTTCAAGAATATCATCTATATCTTCAATATCATGTCTATAGTTAGGAACAATAATTTGTTCACCTTTAAACTCAAAACTAAGAATTTCTAGTGATTTTTTAACTGTTGCAAATCTTTCGGTTTTTGAAATTTCACTTCCTGCAATTCTATTAATGTAATTGATATCAAAATAAATAGATTTTTGCTCTATTTTTGGTAGATTGATTATTTGTGAAAATTCAGTTAAATAATTAGATAAAAAATGATGACCTAAAAGCATTGTACCTAATGAAACTTTTTTGGATGATTGTTTATAGGAATTAGAATCAATTTTGAGTTGCTTTGCTGTATGTCTTACATCTTTAATAGAGAAATTACCAATTTCAAAAATAATTTCTTTAGTATCTTTAGTTATAGAAGTTTTTTCTGCTCCCATAACTCCAGCAAGAGAAACTGCTTGATTATTTCCATCATAAATGGCAAGTGCGTTTGTAAAATCTACAATTTTATTACCAAGTGCTTCAAATTTTCCAGAAAAAATTTGTGGTTGTAAAGGACTTTTAATAGTATTTTTATTATATGCATGAGTGGGCATTCCGCTCATAATCAAGGTTAAATTAGTTAAATCAACTATAGGGGAAACTAATTTAATTCCTGATTTTAAAAGTAAAAATGAATCTTGTATATTTAGTTTAAAGTTACCATCTTTTTTAGCTTCAATACCTGTTAAAAGATTGTTTTCATTATTTTTTATAATAAAGTTGCTATTAAATGTTGGATTTTTATAATTTATATTTAGAGGTTCTGAAAGGAAAAAGGCAGCTAATTCTTTTGCCATTATTAAATAAGAGTTAGCATCAGAACGATTGCTTAGAATTTTAATATCAATTAAATAATCATCAAGATCAAACAAATCTAAAGGATTTTCCTGTAAATTTACTTTTTGAAAAGTAAAAATACCTTCTTTAAATTCGTCTCAAACTAAGTTAGTATCAAAACCAAGTTCATTTAAAGAAACAAGCATCCCTTCTGAATTAATACCTTGTAATTTTTTTTCAGCAAAAATCATTTTTCCATTGGTAGAACCAGGAATAAATGCCATTACGTAATCATTTTGCTTAACATTTGTTGCTACAGTTTGAATAACTCTATCTTTATCAGCAAATTCGATTTCACAAACATTCAATTTATCAGCATTTGGATTTTTATAGATGTTTTTGATTCTACCAAATTTAACACCTTCAATGTTATTAAATTTTTGATAACTTTCAACTTCAAAACCTATGGAATTTATTGCTTCTAAAACATTTTCAAGTGTAATTTTAGCATCAAGATTAGCTAATTGTCTTAATTTTTTATATGAAAAAATCATTAGTTTTCCTTTCTAAATTGATTTAAAAATCTTAAATCATTTTTGTAAAATTCTCTAATATCCTGAATTTGGTATTTTATCATTGCAATTCTTTCAAGACCAATTCCTGCTGCAAAACCATTCATATCATTTGTATATCCTGCTTGCTTTAGCACATTTTTATGTAGCATTCCTGCACCTAAAATTTCTATTCATTTATTTTTGTAAAAAACATCTACTTCTACTGAAGGTTCAGTGAATGGAAAATAAGATGGTCTCATTCTAATTTGAACTTCTTCTTCTAAAACATAAGATAAAAAAGATTTTAATGTTCAGATTAAATTTGGAAAATTAACATTACCTACACTAATAAAGTCTACTTGTGTAAATTGATGAGAATGTGTTTGATCATCTTCGTCATTTCTATAAACTTTTCCAATTGAAAATTGACTAAAAGACTGATTTTTAAACATTTCTAAAGTTTTTGCACTTATTCCTGTGTTATGAGTTCTTAAAAGTAGATTTTGATTAATATACAGAGAATCTTGCATTTCTCTTGCTGGATGATCTTTTGCAATATTTAGTCTTTCAAAATTATATTCATCACTAACAATTTCTGAATCTGTGTATTCTAAATATCCATTTTGTGAAAATCACTCTCTTATTTTTTTAGAAACTAAAGTTATAGGGTGTAATGAACTTTTTGATTCCAAAGGTTCATTAACATCAATTCATTCGTTTTGAATTTTAGATTCAATTCTATGTTTTTCTATATTTTCAGCAGCTTTTTGAAAAAAAAGTTCAGCTTTTTCTTTTAATTCCTTTATTTTTTTTCCAATTTGTGCCTTTTTATCGTTAGTAGTTTGTTTTAATTCTTTAGTTAATTTTGCTATTTCACCTTCAGGTCCAAATACTTTATTTTTAGCTTGTTTTAAATCTTCGAGATTTTTTATTTTATCTAATTCCATTTTTCCCTTTCTAATATGTAAAATTATATATAAAAATATGTTTTTAACAATATTTTTTGCATTATAATATATTTAAAATTATTAAAATAAATGATTGAGATAAGGTTTGTATGATGAAAATTAATAAAAAAACAATAATGGTATTTTCTGTTCCGATAATTGCTTTAACTTTAGGGATTACAACAACTTCCATTTTAATTACTAAAAAAATTAATAATGAAAAAATAAACAAACAAAATAATCAATTGAAATCATTTATTTATAATCAACCAAACAGTGAATTAGATTCACTATTAGAAAAATTTTATTTTAAATTTATCAATAATAATGATTTAAATTTATATCAAAAAGAAAAGTTATCTTTAAACTTGCAAAAATTCGTTTCAGAATATAATGCTTTTTTAAGCAAACCTTTGACATTATTAAACTCAAGGATAGAAAAAAAATATCCTGATTTATTAAAAAAATCAAATGAATTAATTGAATTTAAAAACAAAATTAAGAAAATTGTTTCAAACATTAATTTAAATAATTTCAATTTTGAAGATAATACTAACCAATTAATAGAAAAGAATAAAGATATAGTTTACATAAATCAACAAAATAAAAATCTAAATGATGAATTAGATATTTTTTCTACTAAAATAAACTCTACAAATTTTTATAATAATTTTCTTTTAAAATTAGTAGATAAAAATTTTTTAAATGACATTATGGATGCAAATTTTGCTTATTCTAACTATTTTCAAAAAATAAAAAATTTAGATTTAGAGATAAAAGAAATTAAGGATACAATTTCTTTTTTAGATTTTTACTTTGAAAAATCTGATAGTAATTTAAAAAATGAAATAAATCAAATTACAAACAAATATAAAGAAAAAATACAGGAAAAAAGCGTCTTCTCTCTCTCTCTCTCGAATTTAACCCAAGTTAATAAATATATAAATATTATTTTAAATGACTTAAATTCTTTTATAAGTTTAAATAATCTTTTTAGTGATTATTTAATTTATAAAAAAGAAGAATTTTTAATAAAAATAAATAATAGTTCTTTTTTAAGCAAAGAGCAAAAAAAGACTTTTACTAGCAAATTAAAAGAAGTAAATACAATTATAAAAGAACAATATTTAGAAATTGAATTCAATAATGAATTGGAAAATTTTCAATTATCTAAATCTAACTTAATAACAGAAATAAATCAATCCATTATTAATGAAAAAAGCAAGTCTGAATTAATAAATAATGTAAAATCTCTAAAATCCAAAACTGAAATTCTTGATTTTAAAAATACTTTAGAAGAACTCTTTTCTAAAATAGAAAATTTAAAAATACTAATTTTAGAATTTGAAAATGGAATTTTAAATAACAATTTATCAGGACAAAAACAATTTAATTTTTTAAAAGAAAAAATAAAACTTGATTCATTTATTAAAAATAATGAATTATTAGATGTAGATATTTTTAATCTCACCAAATCAATAGATAAAGTAGATCAATTTATTTCAAAATTGAATGAAATAAAAAACGGAACTGATGCAACTAATGATGGATTGCAAACTATTTTTGATAGAGAAGCCACTGCAAATTTAAGTAATTTTCAATTAAATTCTAATACAGAAAAGTTTGATTTGAAACAATATTTATACTCTGGTTCTATTAATTTAAAAAATTCTAATTTATATTTTGGAGCATTGGATACAGATTTTATCGATTACACAATTTCTGATTTACAACTAAAAGAAAATAATAGAAATATTCTTGTTGTAACAATAGATGCTGTTGCAAAAACTAACTCTAATTTGCACACAACAATAAGAAAAGAAATTGATTTTTCTACCAAAGATATTACACCTATTATAAATAATATATCTATTGCTAATTTAGATGAAATTTATGACATTAACTATTTTGAATTATCTAAAATTAAATTTAGAGAATTTCTTGAAAATGAAACATATAAAAAGTATTTAATAAAGAAAAAACAGGGTATTTCTAATTTCTTTAGTTATGATATATTACCTAATTTTAGTCTAGAAAATAACACAAATAAATTACAAGCAACAGTAAATATTTTATTTAATAAACAAGTTATAAAAATTTTTAATCTTGCTTCTTTAAAAGCAATAGAATTTGAAAACGAAAACATAGAAAAAGATGATGAAGTAAATAAAAATAAAATTTTACAACTTTTAAGTGGACCAGTTGGTGATTTATTAGAAGAATTCAAATTTAAAGATGATGTAAGAAAAACTCACACAGACTATTATTCAAAAGATGCAAAAATAGCAATTGAAAGTTCCTATATTTTACCAAAATACGGTAGATATGAAATTTATGTAGAAAATGTTGAAAGTTATAATAATATAAAACAAATTAGAGATACTGCTAAAGGAGGAGATGCAAATGTTTTCTTTTGATACAAAATAGATGGACAAAAAGCACCTTTGCCTGAAAATAAATCAAGATACATAAAAACAGTTGATTTCTTTAGACATTTTACTTATGAAGCAATAAAACCAATCAATGGTAAACAATTTACAGCAGTTGATTTTAAAGGAAATTACAGTGAAATAGAAGAAAATTTCAAAACTGAAATTAATAAAATTAATGAAACTAATTTTCAACATAGAAAAGTTCAAGGAAAAGCTATTAAACAAGGGGAAGTTACCTTATATAGAGCATTTAATATAAAAGATTTTCTTTTCCAAAATCATCTAGAAAAAATGAATTATTTTTTCAAATTAGCAAATGCAACTGATGATTCTTCTTCAACTGGACAAAGTTATGATAACGACTGATTTGTTCCTTTAGATGCTAAATTAATTACTAAAACTGGAATCACTAAAAGTACTGCAAGTTTAAATGATTTATTATCTAAATATTTTTATTATTTCTATGATATAAAACAAATAAATAAGTGATCATTATCGTTTAAAATCGGTTTTATTAATATTTTAGATAATAACAAAAGATTTACAAATGAACAAGAATATGTGTTAGATAATGTTGTAAATGATTATCAACAAGAACTTTATCCTGCAGTTATTTTAAATAAAATAACTTTATCAGATATTAACGTTGATAAAGGGCAATTAAAAGAACACGATGTAACTTACTACAGAAATAATTTGGATGAATTAAATAGAATTATTACTTTAAACTATCCTGGTGATGAAATAGAATATAATAATTTTTCTTTACCTAAAAATCGTTTTAAAATTTCAGAAATTCAAAATACAAACGATGATTTTGCATTTGTTAGATTTGCCTTTTATAAAAAAGATGATTCTGTTATTAAAAGTGATGTTTGATACAAAATTAGCGGATTTAAAAAGATTACCACTAATGAAGGAATTAATAAACTTACATTTGATAATAACAAATTAAATACAGTCTTTTATTCAGAAAATGAAATCGAAAGAGAAAGGGAGTTAGAACCTTTTTGAAAAGATTTAATTTGAACTTTAGATCCTAAAACCAATGTTGCATCTTGAGTGTTAAAAAAACAGTATATTGAAAAAACTTTTCTTGCATCAGGAGCAAAAAACAGAAGTTTTAAATTAACTTTATTTGGAAATGTTTTATCAGTTGATAATGACAAAGATGATAGAGTAAGAAATGAATCTAAAGTTCCTAAGTTTGATTTTGATTTTGAAGAGTTAGTAACAGGTAAATTAGTTATCAAAGAAGGTGTTGTTGGTGGTTATAAATCCCCAAAAGGAAACACTTGAATTCAAGCGCCTCCAGTGGAATACATTTTAAGTGCTCAATATGACGAAAATACAGGAATTTCCTTTACTTTAAAACTAAAAAATCCTGAATACAAAATTATTATTGATACAACTTATGCACAGCCAAATGATGTTAATTTTTCTCCTTCAAGAGCTTTTATTTTAAATTTTGCACCAGCAAAAATAGTAATGAAATATACAAATAGCAAGCAAAGTGAATATTTTAGTGATTACAAAACTAATCAATATAATTATGAACATGTAAATTACGATTTACAGCAAGAACCAATCTTACATTATAATGATGAAAATATTGATTTAGATTATAGTGTTTATAATCCAAATCAAAACGTGATTTACAAAATTCATGAAGGATATAAACCAGATAGAGAGTGAATTAGAAGTGAGTGGCGTAATTGAGAACTTGTAAACACTGTAAAATCAAGAGCTATTAAATATGTTCCCGATATTAACCATACTTTGTGAAATGGTTCTGCAACAATAATAGCTAAAGTTAATGATGACATTAATGATCACAGATTTTATGTTTTAACTAATCACCATGTTGAAAAAGAAGTGGATAAACTTTCTAAAATTTCTGGAGAAAATTTGCCATATACACCAATGAGTCACAGAAATATTTTTATTGAAAGTGATAAATATAGAAATGATATAAATGATGGTTTTGGTTATCCTTCAACACGAAATGAAGTAGGTTTTGGTCAAATTCCTACCAAAATATTATGAGTAGGAACAGGAGAAACAAATCAAATTTCTAAAGATAGCAAACACAAAGGAAATTACGATGCTGCTGTTTCAATAATTGATTGAGGAAATTATGTTAAAGAAGCAAAACGTGAAGGTAGAATGGGTATTGTTAAACATTTTCAAAATTTACAAAAATTAGAAAATGTTAAATTCGATGTTGACTATAAAACAGCAGAAATTTTTGCACCAAATATAACAGATATGGCACATTTAGGTTTCCCTTATTGAGGATCTAAAACTGGTTATATAAATCATCGTCCTGATTTAAGAAAAAATAGTGTAATTTTTGCACAGTCACCAAATTTTTCACCTTTATATTTTGGTTCAGGTAACTCTGGTTCTGGGATGTTTGTTGATAAAAATAGCTTAGTTGGTTTGTGAACATCAGGAAATGGCGGGGGAACTTCAGAAATTTTTAGATATGACACTGATGAATATAACTTTTTTGGAATTAATTGAAATAATGAAAATCCATTAAATTTAAAAAATACCGGTTCTTTTGGTGCTCAAATCATTAGAGCAAATGCTAAAAATCCAAATGATTTCTCATTACCTTGGTTTTGAAAAGAAATTAAATAGCAAATTAATTAATAGTTAATAATATATCAAACTTTATAAAAGGAAGACTTGTTTTGTTAAGTCTAATGACTCCCGAGTTTCCCAGTTAATAGCAAAAAAGACAAAATCAACCATTTTTTTGGTTG
>NZ_JBTGVF010000010.1:0-29462 GCF_054343435.1 Mycoplasma sp. 5370 | reverse complement strand
CCCAGTGTGGCCGTACAGCCTCTCGGCCCGGCTAAACATCATCGCCTTGGTAGGCTTTTACCCTACCAACTAGCTAATGTTCCGCACCCCCATTTCTAAGTGAAGCTTTGAGGCTTCTTTTAAATTTTCTTCATGCGAAGAAAACCCGTATTTGGTATTAGCTACTGTTTCCAGTAGTTATCCCAATCTTAAAGGTAGGTTAGGTACGTGTTACTCACCCATTCGCTACTAAGTCAGTGCAAGCACTGCTTCGTTCAACATGCATGTATTAGGCACACAGCCAGCGTTCATCCTGAGCCAGGATCAAACTCTTGAAATTGATTTGTGTGTTTATTATGGTTATTGCATCTAGTTTTGAAAGATCTAAATTTCATAATGATTTTGTGTGAAAATCATACAAGATTAATTATAACACTTTTTACAAAAATTCCAAATATTTTATATGATTATTTTTTGATAATTGAATTAGAATCACTAAAAATGTTGATTACAATTAAGTTGCTTTATTATTCTACAATATTTTCAAAATTTTTCAAGTAAATTTTTATTTTTTTTCTTAATTTAAATATTTAAATAACATTATTAAAAAATATATTAGAAATTTTAATAATTAAAATCACCAAAAACTATTCTATGTATTAATTAAAAAATTTTTAAATTTATTAGTTGATGTAGAAATGTCTTCAATTAAGTATTTTTTTATTAAATATTATTTTGCTTCAAAGAAACATTTTTCTATTCAATTAAAAAAACCTTTCCATTGAGAAAGGTTACATTGAAGGTTTGAGTACTTAATATTACGCTTAATCTGACGATAAACTCTCCATATGATTATCCGTAAATTTTTAAATTTACTAGTAATTTAACGATTACTAATATTAGTATAACACTATTCTGCTTTTTTTGGAAAAATTTTTATTTTTATATTTTCTTACTAAATTTAACCTTAAATGAAAAAATACAATAATAAGAATTAGGTTATTCATTTATTTAATAATTTTAATTCTTGTTCATTGAGTAAAATTCTAGTAGGTTCATATTTTTTTAATTTATTTTTTAGATCATTAAATAAATCATCCGATATATTTGATCTAATTTCGGTTTTCATTCTATCATCATATTTAACTGTAGAAGTAATAAAAATTTTATCTAAATCTATAAGTGTTTCAGTAACAAAAGGATTTCTATTTCTATCCACTTTCTCCTCATAATAATTTTTTATTATTTTCAAGTTAATAATTTCTGCTTTTGATGTTTGACATTTCACAAATTCGTAATTCATTCCTTCTTTTTTAATGCAAATATACATATGAGTTTTTCTTGCTAAATATGAAATTTTACTAGGAAAAGGAATTCTTAATTTAATAACATCCTTAACTTTAATCAACTAGCAACCCTCCATCTTCTTTATCTATTTCTATATATACTGGATTATATAATTCATCACTGTCCGCCAGTTCTTTAAGAATTTCTTTTTGTTTTTCTGTAAGGTTTTGAAAGTCTTGCTTTGAAAAAACAAAATATTTTTCTTTAATGTTAATTACTTCTGAGTTTTTAACTATTTCTAATGGATACATACGATCTATTTTTTTCATTCACTTTTCGTCTTCTTGATTAAAATCACTTTCTTTTAAAATTATATTTTTTTCTTTATTCAATATTCTATTTTCTTGAACTTTTCATAAATTGAGCTTATGAGTAATATCTGATAAAGTTTTTTCTGTTGATGTTTTCACGATAAAAGAACATTTTAATGCTCTTTCATTATTTATTTTATTTTTATTATTTAAATATTCTTTTTCTGCTTCTTTGTTAAAAAGAAGTCTGCTTTTTTTATAATCTCCATAGACATTACTAAATACAGGACCTTTTTGATATCCCTTTAAGGAAGAAAAATCTGCTTTTTCTTGTGCTAATTTACTAAAAATTTCATAAAATAATAAAAATTTTTGTAATTTAAGTGAATTTTTATAAGAATTAATATCATTTTCTTTTAGTCATCCACATAACATTAATTTTCTTTTATTGCTAAAAATTTTGTCCATTTTTCTCCTTTACATAACTTAATTAGATTACATATATGTTTAAAAATTAATTTATTCATTTGTTTAATAATTTTAATTCTTGTTCATTAAGATTAATTATGTTTACTTGAGAAACTTTTAATTGATTTTTTAATTCAATAAATAAATCATTTGATATATTTGATCTAATTTCGGTTTTCATTCTATCATCATATTTAACTGTAGAAGTAATAAAAATTTTATCTAAATCTATAAGTGTTTCTTTTGAAAATGGATTTCTATTTATATTAGAATCTTCAATAGTATAATTTTGTATTAATTTTTTCTTAATAATTATTCATTTGAAAGTTTGACATTTTAAAAATTGATATTTTTCTTCTTGTTTATCTAAACAAATATACATATGTGATACCTTTGGTAAAAAACTATGTTTTGTCGGAAAAGGTATTTTCATTTTTATCACATCCTAAATATTAATCAAATATAAGACCTCCATCTTCTTCATCTATTTCTACATATACTGGATTATATAATTCATCGCTATTTGCTACTTCTTCAAGAATTTCTTTTTGTTTTTCCGTGGGATTATGAAAATCTTCCTTTGAAAAAACGAAGTATTTATCTTTTATATTTAATACTTCTGAATTTTTAATTTCTTCTATCGGAAAAATTCCACTAATTGTTTTAATTAATTTTTGATCTTCATAGTTAAAATCTTTTTCTTCTAAAATAATATTTTTCTCTTTTTTATTTATTAATTCTTCTTTTGCTTTTCATAAATTTAATTCATGTGTAAGTTCTGATAACTCTTGTTCTGTTGCTGTTTTAACTATGAAAGAACATTTTAATGCTCTATCATTGTCTACTTTATCTTTATTATTGTTATATGTTTCTTCTATAATTTTGTTGAAAATAAGTATATTTTTTTTATAATCGTTATAAACATTACTAAAAACAGGTCCTTTAGGGTAACCTTTTAAGTAAGTAAAATCTGCTTTTTCTTGTGCTATTTTAGAAAGTAGTTCATAAAATAGTAAGAATTTTTGCAATTTAAGTGGATTATTATAAGAATTAATATCATTTTCTTTTAACCAACCACTTAAAATTAATTTTCTTTTATTACTAAAAATTTTATCCATTTTTCTCCTTTATAATTAATTAACATATATTTATTAAGATAATAAAATTAAGTTATTAATTTATTTAACAACTTTAATTCTTGTTCATTAAGATTGATTATGTTTATTTGAGAATCTTTTAATTTATTTTTTAGATCATTAAATAAATCATCTGATATATTTGATCTAATTTCCGTTTTCATTCTATCATCATATTTAACTTTAGAAGTAATAAAAACTTTATCTAAATCTATAAGGGTTGCTTTTGTAAAAGGATTTCTTTTTATATTTGGAACTTCTTTATGATAATTTGTTATCACATCAGTAAACATATCTAGTTTATAACTTTGACACTTTAAAAAATGATATTTTTCTTTTTGTTTATCTAAACAAATATACATATGTGCTACCTTTGCTAAAAAACTATGTTTTGTCGGAAAAGGTATTTTCATTTTTATTACATCCTTAATATTAATCAAATATAAGACCTCCATCTTCTTCATCTATTTCTACATATACTGGATTATATAATTCATCACTATCTGCTACTTCTTCAAGAATTTCTTTTTGTTTTTCTGTGAGATTATGAAAATCTTGCTTTGAAAAAACAAAGTATTTTTCTTTAATATTAATTACTTCTGAATTTTTAATTTGTTCTAATAAATACATTGAATCTATTGTTTTAATTAATTCTTGATCTTTGTAGTTAAAATCTTTTTCATCTAAAGGAACATTTTTATTGTTTTTATTTATTAATTCTTCTTTTGCTTTTCAGAGGTTTAACTTATGAGTAACTTTTGATAAAGTGGATTCAGTTGCTGTTTTAACTATGAAAGAACATTTTAATGCTCTATCATCATTAACTTTATATTGGTTATTTTTATATGTTTCTTCTGCTATTTTGTTAAAAGTGTTTCTTTCATTTTTATAATCACCATATACATTGCTAAAAACAGGTCCTTTTTCATAACCTTTTAAATAAGAAAAATCGAATTCTTCGTTTGCTATTTTAGAAAATAATTCATAAAATAGTAAGAATTTTTGAATTTTTAGTGGATTATTATAAGAATCAATATCGTTTACTTTTAATCATCCGCATAGCATTAATTTTCTTTTGTTACTGAAAATTTTGTTCATTTTTTCTCCCTTCACTAATTTCATTATAGCATATTTTTAAAACTCAATCCTAATAAATTTTCTAAAAAATTCTTTATTAATTTATTAATAAAATTTTAATTTGATTTTCTTCTCATTTTTATTACATCTTTAACTTTAATCAATTAATAAACCACCATCTTCTTCAATTTCTACATATACTGGATTATATAATTCATAACTATCTGCAAGTTCTTTTAAAATTTCTTTTTGTTTTTCTGTTAGATTTTTAAAATCTTCTTTACTAAAAACAAAATATTTATCTTTGATATTAATTATCTCTGTATTTTTAATTTTTTCTAGTTGATAAATTTCATCAACTATTTTTATTTTTCTTTCATCATCTATATTAAAATTTTCTATATTTAATGCTATATGTTTTTCTTTATTTATTATTTTATTTTCTTGAACTTTTCATAAATTGAGTTTATGAGTAAAGTCTGATAACTCTTGTTCAGTTGCTGTTTTCACTATGAAAGAACATTTTAATGCTCTATCATCATTAACTTCATATTGGTTGTTTTTATATGTTTCTTCTACTATTTTGTTAAAAGTACTTCTTTCATTTTTATAATCACCATAGACGTTGCTAAACACAGGTCCTTTTTCATAACCTTTAAGGTAAGAAAAATCTGCTTTTTCTTGTGCTATTTTAGAAAATAATTCATAAAATAATAAGAATTTTTGAAGTTTTAATGGATTATTATAAGAATTAATGTCATTTTCTTTTAATCAACCACATAGCATTAATTTTCTTTTGTTACTAAAAATTTTGTTCATTTTTTTTCCTTTCACCTAATTTCATTATAGCACAATTTTAAAACTCAATTACAATAAATTTTCTAAACAAATTCTTTATTAATTTATTAATAAATTTTTTTCTTCTTTTTATTTTGTTAATGGTTTAGGCCCTAGTATACAGAAAGATTACTTAATTTCTTCTTCTAGCAATTGTTTGATGATTACTTTAAACTATTATCTTTGACTTCTTTTGTCCAAATAAAAAAATCTAACCTCTTAAGATTAGATTTTGTTTTTAGGATGTGTTAGTTTGAAGGAGCTGCTGTTATTGCTTCTAAAGAAGTTGTCTCTGAAGTGTTGTTAACTGGATTGATTTCAAATTGAATTAATGTTTCTTGCTGTTTGTTAATGTGAATTAACACAGGAGCAATTTTAGCATCATCACTTTTTTGACTTCATACACCAATTAATCTAAATTCAGTAGAATCTGGAGCTTTTTCATCTTCAGCAATTCCATTATAGTTTACATAGAATGTAACTGAATTATTACTTGCATCAGTTGTTGCAAGTGTTTGTGGATTTCCATTTTGATCTCCTGCAAAGTATAAATTACCTTGTCTGTCTTCAAACACTGCATAACCTTTTAAGTTATTAGCATTAACAATTCTACCTGTTGCTCCTGGAACAAAATAATTCATTTTTAGTGTTCTATCAGCATTATTTCAAACTGTTTTATTAAATGCTACATATTTATTTGCTTCACTATTACCTTGTAAACCTGGTTTATTAACAATATAGAAGTTATTATTTCAACCATCACTTCTTACTGATTCGTTAAAACCAGCGCCAGGATTTGCACCATTAGTTCCTTGTTGTAAAGGAGCAAAATAATGAAGTGAATTATATATTCCTGGACTTGCTAAAGTTGAACCTTCAGATACATCACTTGTACCACCTACAAAGTATTGATCATTACTTGGAGTTAGATCAAAACTTGAAGGTACATATTTTAGTAATGAAAATACTGCACTTTCATCAACTTTAACATATTTTTGGAATAATTTTCAGATTTCACTTTCATCACCTACTGAACTTAATAGTGAAACATATGTATAGTCTAGATTAGTTTCATCTCTTCAAGTTGAAGTATAATAAGTTTTAAATCTTATACTTTCTCAAGTAGGATTAGTACCTAATATATCATTTGCACTTTGTTTTAGTTTAAATCCTGAAGTTGCTTTAGTTGAAGTCTCTGTAATAAATTTAGCACCTGTTATAGTACTATGGTCTGAGTTAGTTGTAAATCCTTGTTTTGCAGGTGCACCAAATCCATCTGTTGTTTTTAAGAAAAGAACAGGATTTAATGATGAATAACCAAGAGTATCAACTCATCTATTGTTTTCTCTTGAAAATTCTCTTGTATTTTTAAAACTTCTTCTTGGATCAAAGATTTTAAATGTAATTCCGTATGATTTATCACCATAGTTAGAGGTATAAGCTATTGATTCAACAAATAATTTAGCTTTAGTTGAACCAACAAGTTGTATTCCTTTATTATCTTCTGCAATATGTGGAATTGTTACAATAGTTGCAGAATCTGAAGTATTACCTACTCTTGATCCATATTTTAGTGCATTAACTTGGAATACAATTTGTGATCCAACAATATCTTCGATGTTGTTGGTTGTAATTTCTACTTGTAAAGTTGAAGTAGGATTATTACTGCTATCCATTAATCTAGATAAATGAATATTACTGTTTTTAATATTCATATCTGCTTCACCTTCGTGTCTACCTTTTCTAATTGCTTGGATACTTCAATCATTTACTGTATCTCATTTAATAGCAGATTTAGGATCATCAAAAGTTATATTAAATTTGGTTTTGAATGCTTTTGTAGTATCGATATTAAGCGGATTATTAGTATCAAATGAAGTATCGTGTTCTGATTTTAATGCTTCAATTTTTGTAATTTGTGGTTGTTTTACTAATGTTTCAAAAATTGAATCATTTGAAGGTAAGTTAAATGTGATTCTTTCACTTGCAGGTGAAAGGTCAATAATTTCTTTTACTTTATATTTGGTTCCATCTAGTAGTCCATCACTTGCTTTAGTTAAATCAAACTCAATATTTCCATCTTCTGCTAACCTTGCATTTAATGGTGAAGTTTTTAGAGTATCTGCCATTTCATTACCAGTACTATCTAATTGTACATATCTTAAAGAAATATTTTTATTTCTAGCAAATGTTCTATCTGCTTGTGTAACAGTAAATTTAACTTTTGCTCTTTCTGTTGTTGCATCGGTAGAGTCAGCACCAAAATTTTGTGCTACAAACTCTAGTGTAGTATTTAATCCAAGTGTTCTAAATTCTTTAGAAGTTCTTAACTCTCCAGTGTTATCTGCAAAGATAGGATTATAAGGAACTTCAGTACTACTATTGTTAGATGTATCAGCAACTGAAGTTATTTTATATTCAGTATACTTAGTTAATCCACTTAAGTTAAATGTTGCACTACCATTAGTCACTGTTGCAGTTGCTTGATTTTGATTACTTGAAGCATCTTGACTATTTTTAAGAACTGTAGTTAAATGTAGTGAGCGACCATTTAATGAATTTTCACCATCTGCAAATGTTAATACCACTCTTGCTTCTGTTTCAGAAGTAGGAGTAATTTCAATTGCAGAAATTTCTGGTTTTGTATAGAACTTATTAGAGTTATTATTCATTAATTCTTGTTTAATAGTTACTGAAGCAGATGAAGGAATTAGTGTTCCACCAATTACTTCATACTGTGATCCTGCTTGTAAATTAGTTAAAGGAATTGTTACTTGTTTATTTTCTCCTACATTTACTAGAGTACTATTATAAGAATCAGTAGTTCCTACTTTTCTATATAATAGTGAAACTTGTTGTCCTGTTTTAACAAATTCATCTTCAAATGTTAAAGTAACATTAGCACTATTTACACTTTGATCTGCAAAACTAATTGCACTAACAACTCCTGTTTGTGTAATAGTTTTAAATCTTCTTTCTGGATTTGTATCTTGACTTATGTTAGTGTTGAAAGTTAAGCTTTCACCAGAAGTTGAATCTTTTTTAATAGTTGTTATTTTGTAATCTTGTCCTTTAACTAAGTTAGTTAAATTGAATGTCGCAACGCTATTATTATTATTATTATTATTATTAGAAACAGTAACTGCTGCTGTTGCACTTCCACTATGATTTCCATCAGCAAGTGCATTTACTAATTCATATTCTATTGCAACAGTTCCATTATTTGCTATATCTAAGTTTGTATTATCAAATGATACAGATACAGCAGCATTTCCTTCACTAGCAGATACATAACTAATAACTTTTACTTGTGCTTTAGTATTAATTAATCCACTAGCTCCTTGCATTCTTGCAAGTACACTGCTTACAGAAGAAACATTATTATCTGTTTTTTTAGTTAAAGTAATATCAGTAACTTGATAAGTTTGTCCTCCTGTTAAACCACTTAAAGTAAAGGTTGCAGATTTATTACTAATATCTACAGGAGTATTATGACTAATTTTTCTTTCAAGTCCATTTGTTACTTGATAAGAAATATTAGCAGTTCAACCTTTATTTAAGAATTCATCTTGATTTCCAAATGTTAAAGTAAATGTACCAGTACCAACTTGTTTATCACTATTAGCAGTTACAGTTACCTCTGCTGTTCTAACACTTGTTCTAAATTTCTTATTAGCATTTGTATTAGTTGCATTTGTAAATTCTAAATCTTTACCATTAATAGTTGCTTTAATTACTTGATACTCTTCATCTTTTTGTAAATCATTTAATTCAACTTGAATTGAAGTTTTATTATTGTAAGTAAAGTTTGCAGTATGCTGTGAATTATCAGCAACTCTTGTATAAGTTAAAGTACCACTTGTTGAAGCACTTGGTTCAACAATATCATTAGCATTAACTACATCAATAGTTAAGATTGCTTTTTTCTCAATATTTACATTTTTAGTAATTGAACCTAAAGCAGGTAATGTTTTAAAGTCTTTATTAGTTAAATTATCAGATAAAGTAAATTGTACATCATTTGCTTGTGGTTCTCCCACTCTTTCTTGTACAGAAATTACTTCATAAGTATCTCCTGAATCTAAACCACTTAAATTAAAGGTTACTTTTACAGTATTTCCATCTTTAGTTACAGCGGTAGCAGCAGCAACTTGATTTGCAACACCTGTTTGACTACTATTTTTTACTGCTCCTGTTGTTTTAGAAGAGAAAATTAAGTATAAGTTTTTAGGTTGTGTAGCAGGTTCTACTGTAGTACTTCCTGCTAAGAATGCATCTGCATTATCAAAAGTTACAGTAACAGTTGCTGTATCTTTAGCAATTGAATTTTCTTCTTGAGTAATAGAAGTAACTGTTGCAGTTTTTCCAACTGTTTTGAAAGTTTTGGAATTTTCTTCAAAACCACTTGCAAAAGGAGTTTCTGCATTATTAATTAATACTTTCTTAATAGTGTAAGTATGTTCTTTTTGCAATCCTGTTAAAGTAACAACTGCTTCTGATTTACCATTTTCATTACTTGGTACTATTTCTGCATCACTTGAAGTTATTTCATTTTGATCATCTTTTAATGTATAAACAACTTTAATTCTTGAACCTACATAAGTTTGAGAATTATCATTAATTTTTACTGTTACTTCAGCAGTGGTTTCATCAGGTGTTGTACTAATTGATGAAACATCTGTTGTTGTAGCAAATGTTCTATCATTTTTAGTTAAAGTATCTTTAAATAAAATTAATACACCTTCAGGGTTGTTAGTTGTATTTTTAACTCCTGAATTTAGTTGATCTCCTTGGAAAATTACAGATAAGATTTCATAAGAAGCTTGTACAAAACTATCTTGTCCTACTGTAAAACTAAAGGATGCTTTTAATGTGGTAGTATCTACAGTTCCATTTTTCTCTTTAATTTCTGTTTGCCCTTTTTGTCTATATTTAATAGTTATATTGTGGTAAGTAGTTAAATAGTTTCTATCAGCATCAGAGAAATGAAGTACAAATGATGAACTAGTTGTAGTTGAAGTTTTTTCTTCAACTGCTTCAATAGTTGCTAATTTAGGTATAACTTTAAATTGTTTATGAGTATCTTCTACTGAAGATTCAAAATCTAGGTTTGTTTCTTGTGGATTTGCACCTGAATCTACTAAAATAACTTCTTTTATTTTGTAAGGGGTGTATTTTTCAAGACCACTAACTTTAATTGTTGCTCTGTTTGAAGAAACAGTTACAGCATCAGAAGTTAATTCAGTATCAGGAGCACTTTCTTTAACATATTTAATTTTAACTTGTTTATTAGCAGAGGTTTCTTTTAAGTCTTTTAGTCTTACTTCAATGTTTCAACTTCTTTCTTCATCTGCTTTAAAGTTTCTAATGTTTCTTACTGTTGGAGTAGTGTTAAATTGTTTTTGCTCTGCAGTAATAGAAGAAGCAAAGTTTACATTTATTCCATCAATTATTCCTGAAATAATTCTAACACTTGAACCATGTCCAAGGTTTTCTAAATTAAATGTATATACAACATTATTTCCTTCAAGTGTTGCACTTGATAAAGTACTTTCTTTACTTTCTGAATCTTCTGATGAACGGTATTTAATTTTTAGTTGTTTGCTTGAAGTACTTAAATATTCATCAACTGATTTAGCAAACTTAACTTTTACAGTTCCACTATTATTTGTTATACCTTCATAACTTAAGGCAGTAATTTGTGCTGTTTTTGGAGTAACTGTAAATTGTTTATTTTCTTCTGTTACTTCAGAAGTAAAAGTAAATGCAGTTAAGTTATTATCTGTTAATTCAGTACCAGTTGCACTATATTCAATTTTTTCAATTTTATAAATTTTTGATTTTACTAAATTAGTTAAACTTGCATCTATTCTTGATAAATTAATAGTTGAATCAACTGTTAATTTAGTATCTTGTGCATCAGTTGCATAATAAGTAATTCTTACTTTTTTATTATCAAATGATCTACTATCACCTGAACCTGATAAAGGATCACGTATAATAGCACTTAATCCATAAGTTGTTTCTGCACTTGGTGCAATAATAAGTCTTGAAATTAATGGAGTTGTAACTGCTTGTTTACTTGCATCAATAATAGATTGAGCAAAGTTTGTTTTTGGTACATCAGTAATACTAATACCAGTTAAAACATAAATTGAACCAGAATCTAAACTATTAATAAAAGTAAATTCTCCTTTTGGAACACCGCTATCATCAGTTAAATTAGCATTTTGAGTAATTTCTGTATCAGAACCTTGTTTTCTTAATTTTAATGTTGCTTGTTTACCTATTGTAAAGGCATCTGAAGCACCTAATTTAATAGTTACAGTTGCACTATTTAATGTAGTAGTTGAAGTTACAGATGTTACTTCTGAAGTTTGAGAAGTTAAAGTAAATTGTTTGCTATTTTCTGTTACTGTAGATAATTCTTCTAATTTGGTTAAATTAGTATCTGAATTTGCTTGATCACTAATTTGTAGTTCTTTAATAGTATATGAACCTGATTTAGTTAATCCAGTTAATTCAAAAATTGCTCTACCATTAACAATGTTTACTGCATCTGTAGTGATGTCAGTTGCTTGTGAATTATCTGTTGATGTTTTATGATAAATTAATTTAGCTTTAAAGTTTTCTTTAACTCTAGCATTATCTTCAATAGAAACAACAACTCTTGTTGATGTTTCACTTGTTTGGAAGAATTCATATTTTGAAACTGCTGATTTTGTTACAAAAGTTCTATGACTTATATCTGCTTGTGAACTTGCTGTTGAATCAAAATTAGATTTTAGATTTTCAATTGTAAATCCTACAACTTCATATCTAATTCCTTCTTTTAATCCAGTTAAATTAACTGTAACAGAACCATTAGAAATTGTTTCTCCTTCACCTGTTGTTTCAATAATATTTGCTGAATCTTGTCCTTTATATTTTAATTTAAGTTTTTTACTATTAACAAAGGAGTCTTTTGTAGTATCAAAAGTTAAGGTTACAGTGGCTGAATTTCTTGTTTCAGCAGTAATAGAAACATTATTTACTGTTGCACTTGTAGCTGATACTGTAAATACTTTAGAAGTATCTAAAGTACTTTGTTGCTCTGCTCCAAAGTCAATTTGTTGATTATAGTCTGTACCTGATTCATCTTGTCTATAAGAAATACTTATAATTTCAACTTTTTCAGTTTTTGGCAATCCATCTAAATTAAATACATATAATCCTGAATCAGAAGTTGCTGTAGCAGTATATGTTGTTGCATTAGAATCATCTTTTTCTGATTGTTTTTTAACTTTAATTTGTAATTCTTTATTAACAATTTCTCTTTTAGCATCATTAAATCTAACAACAATTCTTGCTTTTGCTTCTTCTGAAGTATTTACTGAAATTGAGTTAATTGTTGCTTTAGTTGAAAATTGTTTATTACTTTCTTGTACATTATCTAAAATAACATCAACATTTTTATTATCTTTAGAACCATCAAATCCAATGATGTAGTAAACTGCTCCTTCTTTTAGACTTGAGAAAGTAAATTTATATTTTTTAGTATCTCCTGTTGTTTCTAAAGTACCTGTAGCAGTTTTAATTGCTTCATTAGAACCTCTTAGTTTATACTTCATTGTTAAAGTATATTGGTTGTCTGCAAAGAAAGAATCTTCACTTGCAAATGAAACAGTTACTGCTGCAGATTTTTTAGTTCTTGCAGTTGTATCTTCTTCAATTATTTCTACTTTAGCAGTTTGGGCAGAAGTAGTAAATTTTTTATTATCTTCTGTTAATTTAGTTGATAAAGGAATATCAGTTTCATTTGAAACATTAACAAATTTAACATGAGTAATTTTATATTCTTTAACTTTTTCTAAATTAGATAAATCAAAAACTGCTTTTCCATTAACAATATCAACTGCTTCTGTAGTTACTTCACTTGAATTTGCATCTGTTTTAGCATATGTTAATTTAACTTTTTTATTAGCATATTCTTGACTTGCATCAGCAATAGTTACAACAACTCTTGCTTTTGTTTCTACAGGAGTTCTAAACTCTAAGTGACTAACTCCATTTGTTGTTCTAAAGATTTTATTATCTTCAGTTACAGTATTTGCATCAAAAACAATTCTAGTTAATGGTTTATCTGCTGCATCTGCATCTGTTCTTTTAACTGTTAATGATTTAACAATATATTTAGAACCTATTTCTAAATTTTGTAATTCATAAGTTAATGTACCATCAGCATTAACTACTGCATCCATAGTAGAATCAGCAGTTGAAACACTTGCATTAAGTTTTCTATAAGTCATTGTAACATTTCTTGTTGCTAAGAATCTTGATTTTTCATCAAAAGTAAATACTAATTTTGATGTAGATTCGGTTTGTGGTGTATTAACTATACTATTAATATTAGCTGAAACAGCTGTTGTATAAAATAGTTTTTGATCTTCTGTTATATTAGAAGAAATATGTAATAAATCATTTGCTTTTGTTGTATCTGAAGTAGTATATCCTTGTACTTCAACGGAAGTAATTTCAAATGTTTTATTTGGAGTTAAATTATCTAATTCAACAACTATATAGTTACTTTGAACAGTTCCTGTAACTGTTTTTTCTGCTGTATCATCACCTGAAGGAGCGGGATTAGCATTTGCATCTACTTTTAATTTATATTTAATAGTTGCAGTTTTTCCTTCAAAATTATCATTATTTCCACTTTGGTATGAGTTAGCTAATGTGAAAGTTAAACTTGCAGAAGTATCTGAGTTAGTGTAGTTAATATCTTTAACTACTGGTTTAGTAATAAATCTTCTTTTCGAACCATCTAAATTAATTGAAAAATCAATTTTTAAGTTGTTTTCTACAGCACTCTTAGTTGAATCTTCATCTAAAGTTAATCCAGTAATAGAATAACTTGTTCCACCATTTAAATTAGTTAAATCAAACTCTACTTGTAATTTATCATTTGTTTTAGAAATAACTTTACCTTCTACTGTACTTTCGCTTCCAGTAGGTGAAGGGAAAGTTACTTCATCATTTGAACCTAAAGCAGAGAATTTTAATTTTGCTTTTCTATTTAAAATAAAATCATTGTTTGGTTCAAATTCTAGTACAACTTTTGCTGTACTTTCTTTTATTTCTGTTACGTTAACATCGTGAATTAAAATAGTTGATACAGTTGGAATAAAGGTTTTGCTTGTTTCATCAAAACCATCAACAAAGTCAAAAGCAGTTGTTGTAGCAGTAGCATCTGCTGCTGGTTTTTCTTCAATTCCTACTTCAGTAATTTGGTATTCTAGTAATCCTTGTAAGTCTTGTAAGGTAAATCTAATGAAGTTACCTACAACATTAGCTTTAACTGTTTTAATCTTAGTTGTGTCATCTTTTTCTGATTTAAGAGCATATTTTAAATATGCACTTTGTCCGTTCTTAGTATATGAATCATCTTTTAGTGTTACTGTTACAAATGCTGTTTTTTCTACTTGAGTATCTACATTAATTTTTTGTACTACTGGTTGTGTTGATAATACTCATTTATCTGCTTCTTCACGTGGTAGAACTACATTTACTGCATGTTCTAAATCATCGCTATTTATTGAAGATAATCTAATAATTTCATATGAAGAACCTGCTTCTAAATCATTTAAAGTTAAATCTACTTTATAAACATCTGATTCGCCTTTTTTAACTTTTGTTAATGTTAAATTAGAAATAGTTACAAAACTTGCATAACCTGTTTTATTTCCATGTTCATCTTTCATTATTTTTGCATAAGTTACATTAATTTGTTTATTTTCTGCATCTACATCATCAGCAGAAAAGTATAATTCACCTGTTGCTTGATTTTTAGTACTTGTTTTTTGTTCAATTGATGTAACGATTGTAGTAGGAATAGTTGTTTTAAATGAACGTTCAAGTGAAGATTGTGACTCTACTTCACGATCATCGATTTTAACACTTGTGATTTCATAAGTATTATTTCTTTTTAGTTCACTTAATTTAGTTTCAAAAAATACATCAGTTTTATTATTACCTGCTAAATCTTGACTTTCTTTTGCTACTACTTTTCCTGTAATTGTTTGAACTTGTGCACTTTGATCATCTTTATTTTTTACTTGAATTGTTACATCTTTACCAACAAGAATTTTTTCTTCATCAGAGAAGTATAATTCTAAGTTAGCACTTCTTTTATCAAGTGAATAATTAATTTTTTCAAGTTCAGGTTTTGTAATAATAAATCCAGAACTTGTAGACATTTCAAAAGTTAAATTATCATGTTTTAAATCAACAACTTGTAGATTATAAATTTTTCCAGGTTTTAATGAAGTGACATCAAGTGAAAATTGTTTTGTTTCTTCATTGTAAGATGCAACATCTGTATCAGCGATTCTATTTGTTTTTGCTTCAATAACGTTAACGTTTAATTTAGGATTAACAGATAAAGCTTGTTTGTATCTTTCAGGTAATTTGTCTAAATCTAGTTTGAATTTAACTGTTGCACTATTTAAACCAATATTAGTTGCTTCAAATTCACTAATATTAACTGTTTCAGCTTTTTTAGTTTTATCATTAAATAAATGTGGAACAAAAGCTGCTGTTGTACCTATGGATGCTCCAAGTAAAGCACCAAGAGCTATTCCTTTTTTATTTTTTATTTTTTTACTCATAATTACTTCCTTTTATTATTTTTCTTTTATGTAAGGCATTAAACTTGAAATATGCACATATTTAGGTTGTTTTCCTTTTTCAAAAACAATTCTAATTGCCGTTACTTCATGTTTAATATCTATTGTATTATGGACATGTTGAACACCATTGTGTCATTGATTATGTTTAGCAATTGTATTCATATTTGCTCTTTGTCAATTGTTATTATTTGCTGTTTTATATTCTATATGATAGAATGTTTGATCATTATAATAAGAACCATCTTTAATAAAGATTAATTCTAAACTATAAACATAAATAGGTTTATTATTTTTCTTAGTGATTTCAAAATTAATATTTTGTCCTGTATTTCTATTTGTATATCAATAATTTTTTCCCCAGTATCCCCAAGAACCAACTGGATCAAATACATATTCTTTTCTTCAATTACTACTTGGTTGTGGTGCACTAATATTTCAAGTAGCACTTCTGTTTTTATTTCTATAATCTTTATCTTCTGCTACTATCTTATTAAATCCATTGAATGTTAATGAAACAGTAGAAGATGCATTATTTTTTCTTACTGTATATAGAAGTGTAGCAGTTCCTTCATAATCTTTTAGCGATTCTGCTCTAGAAATAGTAAAGTTTACATCATCTTTTGTATCATAGTAATGAAGTGATGAACTATTTAAATCAATTTCACTTGGAATAAGTTGTTTATTAAATAACTTATCTATTTGTGCTTGATAAACTTGTTTGTTCTTAATTACTCTTTGAACAATCTCTTTATCTGTTTCAAATTTTCAACTAACTTGTGAATTAAATGCTTTAGAATGATTATCTTTAGAAATTGTTCCACTAATAGTTGAAACTCTTATTCCTGTTTCTTGAACTTCTGTTACTGGTGTTAATGATTGCAAGTTATATTGATAATCATCATCAGGAATATTAACTGCAAAGTCATTAATTGTGTATTCATTTAGTTTTTTATTTACTGATTCATTTTTAGTAATTAAAGTTAAATTCTCTATTTTCTCTGTTAACAATTCATTGTAATATTGCTCTTCTGTTTTGAAGTTAGTAAAATTATCAATTGTGTAAGTTTTACTTTGCTCCCCTTTTGTTATTTTAACAACAATAGAAATTGAAGTTTGATTATCGTTTAATTTAAAACTTTCAATTTCATAAGTTAAGTTAGAATTTGAGTTATTAATTGAGAAATTTGTTTTTTGAATTTCAACGAATCTTAAATTGCTATTATCTATTGTTACATCTAAATGAGCAGCATTTTCAAATTCTTCATCTCTTGTTGGAACTGCTGGTTCTTCTACAACTGGTTCACTAGGATTATTACCACTATTATTAGGTTTGCTTATTGTAGGTTGTTCAGCAGTTGCTGTTGAATTTGCTGGTTCTGAATCATTTGAATTACTTGCTGTTATTTCTTCTGGAGTAGAAGATACAACGTTATTATCTTCTGTAGAGTTTGGATTATTTGCACTTTGATCATCATTTACAGAACTATGATCACCAACTGCAGTCGTTGTAGAATTATCTGTAGAAATTGATGGTTGCTCTTTTACTACTACTGGTTCTTCTGTACTATTTACAACTGAAGGTTCTTCTGGTGTTTCTGTAGTAGTTACTGGTTGCTCGCTACTTGTAGAATTATCACTTGAAGTTAATGTTGGATTTTCATTAACTTGTGAATTATTAATTTCTTCAGTAGTATTTGTATTTTCTTCTATTGTAGTAGTTTCATTACTATAATCATACTTTTTAATGTAAGGCATTAAACTTGAAAGATTTACATATGATGAAGGTTGTTTTTCTTTTTCAAAAACGATTCTTATTGCTGTTACTTCTTTTTTAATATCTATTGTATTAGTAATATGTGGAATTGCATATGGTCAAGGTTTTATTTCTTGTTTTACAATAGTGCTCATATCTGCTTGATGTCAATTACCACTTGCACTTGTTTTATACTCTATATGATAATAATTAGATTCTTTATAATAATTACTATAATATAAAAAGATTAATTCTAACTTATAAACATAAATAGGTTTATTGTTTTTCTTATTAATTTCAAAAGTAATATCTTTACTTTGATCACTATTTACATATCAATAATTTTGACCAATTTTACCACCTAAACCAATTGGAGTAAATACATAATCTTTTTTATAAGATGTAGGATCTGCTTCTTGTGCATTAATATTTCAAGTTGCAGATCTATGAGTATTATTATAATCTTTATCTTCTGGTACTATTTTATTAAATCCATTAAATGTTAGTGCAACAGAAGAAACATAATCATTTTTTCTTACATTAAATTGTAATCTTGTTGTTCCTTCAACATCATTACTTTCTTCTGCTCTATTAACAGTGAAAAATACATCATCTTGAGTATCGTGATAATATAGAACTTCAGGATTTAAATCAATTTCACTTGGAATAAGTTTTTTATTAAATAATTTATCTATTTGTGCTTGATAAATTTGTTTGTTCTTAATTACTCTTTGAACAATTTCTTTATCTGTTTCAAATTTTCAACTAACTTGTGAACTAAATTTTTTAGAATGATTATCTTTAGAAATTGTTCCACTAATAGTTGTAACTCTTATTCCTGTTTCTTGATCTTCTGTTACTGGTGTTAATGATTGCAAGTTGTATTGATAATCATCATCGGGAATATTAACTGCAAAATCATTAATTGTGTAATCATTTAATTTTTTATTTATTGATTCATTTTTAGTAATTAAAGTTAAATGTTCTATTTTCTCTGTTAATAATTCATTATAATATTGCTCTTCTGTTTTGAAGTTAGTAAAGTTATCAATTGTGTAAGTTTTACTTTTTTCACCTTTTGTTATTTTAACAACAATAGAAATTGAAGTTTTGTTTTCATTTAATTTAAAACTTTCAATTTCATAAGTTAAGTTAGAATTTGGATTATTAATTGAGAAGTTTGTTTTTTCAATTTGACTAAATCTTAAGTTGTTGTCATTTATAGTTACATCTAAATGAGTTGCATTTTCAAATTCTTCATCTCTTGTTGTATCTATTGGTTCTTCTACAACTGGTTCACTAGGAATATTATCACTATTATTAGGTTTGATTGTTGTAGGTTGTTCAGTAGTTGTAGTTGAATCAGAAATTTCACTATCTGGTTCACTTGTTATCGGTTCTTCTTTTTTAGCAGAAGTATTTTCATCAGAAGGATTAGAAGAAATTTCAGATTCTTTTTTAGAATCTTCTTTTTCTAAATTTTCTTCTTGTTTTTTTTCTTCTACATCTTTATTTTTTGATGTTGCTAAAACTTTTTTGTCTTTTTTTATTGAACCATTTTGGTTAACTTTAGGTTTATCATCTACATTTTGATTATTAGATGAATTATTATTTTCCGCTGGTTGAATGGAAGTTTGATGATCATTCTTTTTAAAAAAATAATAACCAGCTACTGCTGTTGCACCGACTGCTGCAGTTGTAATTGCAGTTGCTGATAAAATTATTTTTATTTTCTTACTCATTATAATCCCTTCATTTTCACTCTATTATATTTATAAATATAATAATTATACATTTTTTTACTAAAAAAGCAAATTTTTACCTTTTTAGCACTTAAAAAATCATTAAAATTAAAGAAAAATTCTTTTTTTGGTTTTATAAAAACAGAAAAATACATCCTAAATTTAGAATGTATTTATTAAAAATTATTTTTTGTAAACTATTTCTTTGTATGATTTTGAAGCATCTAATCAGTTGAATGGGAATAAGAATTCTAATGCAGTATTACTCAAAGTTCATATAAAGTTAACAAATCTTAGTTTTTCTCCATTTTCTGGTAATTGATTATCTGGGATATTAACATTTCTTAAATTAACAGTGAATTCAGCACTTGTATAATCTTGTGCTCCATCTTCTTGTTTATAAACTAAAGCACTTGCTAAATCAATCGGTAAACCATTTTCATCACCGAAAATGTATTCATCTCCTTTAGCATTTATAAATAAAGCATAACCATAATAAGCTTCATTATTTGTTCTATTATCAAAATTATTTAACGCTGTTAATGGATAAGTTTTTTCAGGATTAGTTGTATCAGGAATACTTGTTCTAGGCGTTGTAGGTAAATGAATAATTCCTTTTAATTCCCCTGAATTTTCATTGTATATCGCATCTTTTAGAGAGATAGCATCTTGATTACTTTTACCAGTATTAGTATTATATATATTTGATGCTCTTCCTAATTTTCAATTATCTCCATTAACAAAATCTGTACCTAAGAAGTTAGAACCAGTTCCTGTTAATAGTGGAGATTGATAATTTTCTCATATTTTTGCTGAATTATGTGCAAATAAAGTTTTTGCATTTTGAATTTTAAAGTTTTCAAGGTTAAAATTAAAAATTTTAGCAATCATAAAATCTTTTCCTGATCCACCTGCTGTTATTCTTAATCTAACATCAACAAAATCTTGTTGATTTGTTTCTGTTGACCTATGAACTCATAAGACATCTCTTTTAAGACCTAAAGATACATCTACTCATTCTCTTCCTTCTGATCTAAATTTTCATTTATTTGTATTTAAATTCTTATAAACTAAATTAGAATTATTTGCTTGAATATCAATATTATGATTTACTTTATCTCCATCAGGGAACACATTACTTATGTTATAGTTAGAAAGTTCTCTTCATTTATTTTTTAACTCTTCACTAGCACCATTACCATCATTATAAGGTGTATAATAATTTCCACCCGGATTTCCTCTTAAGTTAAAAATAGATTTTTTCATTCTAATTTGATAATCAAAAGCATTTCCTGTTGTTGCTGTACTTGTTTGAGAATCTTCAGAATAACTATATCCACCATATTGTGTTCCAGCATCAGTTAATAATCTTTTTGGATCATAAACTTTTAAGTGGAATTCAAAATCTTGTCCTGTTGTTAGAACCCCACTCAATGATGTAGTAACAAAGTTTTCTTGTGTTGTAATATCTATAGTACTTGTACCATTTTCTAATGTAGAAATATATGTACCATTTCCTGTAGAATTAGTTTTATCTAAATTATCAAAGTAACTAAAGTCTACTTCTAATTTATTAGTTCTTGCTGCTCACTGTAGTACATCTCCTTCTATATAGATGGTTACAGTAGTTGTATTAGCACTACTATCTCTTGTAAATGAACGGTTAACAAATTTTAGTCCACTAACTTCTTGTTCACTTCCACTTTTATTATTTTTTAATTTAAAGTTTCAGGAGTTAATTAAGTTAGTATTTAATGCATCATTTGGATCGTTAAATACTAATTCTACTTGTGATAAGAATGTATTAGTATTTCCTTCTGGATTTGTTGTTTGTACAATTCTAGCACTATTAATTGTTGGACGAGATATTTTTGTTTCAAAGAATTTAGTATATCTTGCTGCTACATTAATAGTATCAGAGATGCTGAAGGTGATTCCACTTTGATTTGTTGCTTGTTGTGATTCTAATCCTACAACTTCATATTTTTTACCTGAAGTTACATCAGTGTTAACTAAATGGAATACAACTTTAGCAATATCATTATCTAAAGTAATAGCGGTTGCTGCTGTACTTGTTCTTATTGTTGAATCATCAGCATTTGCTTCTTTATAACGTAATTTTACTGATTTAGTATTTAAGTATTTATCTTTTGCTGCAAATGTTAAAGTAACATCAACTGTATCTGTTTTACTATTAGCACTACTAATAGAAGTAATAGTTGCTGTTGTACCTAATGTAGTAAATTGTTTATCAGTATTTCGAACTGTATCATAGTAACTTAAAGTATTATTATCTATTTTAATAGTATCTATTGTATATTGAGTTTCTTTAGCAAGATTTCTAACTGTAAATGTTGCTTCTTGTTGATCATTTACAGTTGCAAAGATATCTTCATTAGAATTTTGTAATCTTAAGATTGCAAGTTTACCAACAACTCTAGAAGGTTCATAATCTTTAAAGGTTACTGTAATTGAAGCACTTTCTTCTTCTGTAGTGCTACTAATTTGTTTTATACCTACATAAGAAGAGAATTCTTTATTTACTCCATTATCCATAGTAAAGGCAACACTATGATCACTTGAACCAGCAGATACTTCATTAGCAAATCCTGTAATTCTATATTTTTGTCCATTTTTTAGATTATTTAAAGTAAATTCTGCAGTGTTATTATTAATAGTTACATTATCTGAACTTATTTCATTTCCTATTTCACTATTATTTTCATCTAGTAATTTATATTTAACTTTTAAGTTTTTACCATTAGTATAACTATCAACATTAGCAATAGTTGCTCTAACTGTTGCTTGACTATTTACTATATTAGAGTAACTAATATTAGTAATAGTTGCATTTGTACCAGTTGTAGTAAATTGTTTATTAGTATTTTGTACTGAAGATAATCAATCATATGTATTATCTCCAATAGTTAAACTAACTATATTGTATAGTGTATTTTTTTCTAAGTTACTTAAATTAAATGTTATTGTTTTAGCAGTAGGATCAAAGTGTACATTTTGTGCTGTATTATAAGCACTTACATCACTTGTGTTATTTGCTTTATTAAGCACAAGAATTCCAGATGCATTTGTATCTATATCAGACACATCACCTTGTAATCTTACTGTAACTTGTGCACTTCTTTCATCAATTGCACTAGTTGTAACTTGATCAATAACAGGTAATGTACTAAAGGTTTTGTCTACATTAGTATAGAATTTACCGGTACTTCCACTAATGTTAAAGTTTGGAAAATCATTATTTGAAATATCTAACCTTACAGCATTAACATTAATATTAGTTATTTCATATTCTTTACCTGGTTGTAAGTTATTAATAGTTAATTCTAATTTTTTAGTATTAGGATCAATTTGTCCATTAATAGTTGAAGGAGTTTCTGCTGAATTAACTTCTCTATATGAAACAGTAAGAGTTTTATTGTTTCTTAATAGGTTTTCATCTGCTTTAGCAAACCCAATAGATATTTTTGCACTAGTTTTTTCTTTTAATCCATATTCAATATCAGTAACAGTTGCATAGTTACTATTACTGTTAAATCTAGAACCTTCAGCTAAATTATAACCAACTGGTGAGTTAACAGTAGGTACTCCATCAATAAGAATACTTACTATTTGGTATCTTCATTCTTTAGAAAGTAATCCTTGAAATTCTATTCAGTAAGTATTGTAATCTCTTGCTACTACTTGATTAGTTCCTATTTCTTCATATTTACCAGTTTTAATATTATATATTCTTAATTTAATAGCACCAGGAATGTTTCTTGCTTTATCTCCTGGATTATTATGATTTATTGTAACTAAATCTTTTATACTACTTACAGATGCTTTAACAGTTACTATAGCACCATTTTCTTGAGCAACATTTCCACTTGCCGCATCTCTACCTACAATATAACCTACAGCAGCATCAGGTGTAGTTAATTCATGTGTAGTATTTAAATTATTAGTAAAAGAAATAGTTATATGATCATCAGCATTAACTGTTTGTAAGCTTTCAATTCTATATTTAGCACCTTGAATCAATCCTTTGAAACTTGCTGTTTTAGGTTCTGTTCCACTACTATTTGCTACTTGAATGTCAGCATAATTTTCAATATTATTATTTATTTGATTTCCGTTTGCATCAATTCTACCTTGCATTATGAATTTAATAGTAGAACCACGAACAATGATATCTTGTCCTTCTTCTTTTGCTACGGTTATAGCATCATTATGAGTATGAGGTCCATTATCTGGTTGTATTTTGTAGTATTTTAACTTCAATGCTTTACCGTTCATAAAGGAGTCAACATCAGCATCAAAACTTAAAGTAACGAGTGCTTTTGATTTATTTGTATCTAATCATTTGTAACTAATACCTGTAACAGTTGCAGTTGTTGGTTGTGTTCTGAAAGTTTTAGCACTTTCTGCTACTGTTGTTTCATATTCTAATATTTGAGCATTTTGTGAACCAATGCTAATACCTAAAACGGTATAAGTATCGTTTTTAGGTAATCCTGTAACATTAAATTCTACTTCATTACTTGCATTAAAGTTAGCAGTGGATTCTACTGTAGTAATTGCATTTGTAGAGTTGTTTACAACATGCACAAATGCTTTTTTATTTACTAAAGTTGTATCTTGAGTTTGAAGTGTAATTTTAATTTGTGCTGAATTTTCAGTAGTAGTAATAGTTGATGAACCATTAACTCCTGCAATAGCATTAATAGTAGATAAAGTACTAAAGACATTATCTTTTTTATTGTTTTCTGTTAAATTACTTAAACTGATAGTAGTATTAGTATCATTATTTTCATTAATTACTACTTCAGTTAAAGTATAACCACTACCAGCACTTAAGGTTTTACTTTCAAGTAATGATTGATTATTAACATTAATAATTAATGAACCTTCATCATTAATAGTACTTGCAATTGTTTCAAAAGTTTCATTTTCTTTTGTAAATTTAAGTTTTGCTTTTTTATTAACTAAATATCAATCTTTATTAATATCAAAGTTAATTGATAATAAAACAGAATCTTTAGATGCTTCTAAAGTTTGTAGTGAAGTAACTTTAGCTTCTTTTGCTGTTGTTTTGAATTTTCTTGCTGCATTATTTTGATCGCTTAATGCATTATTAAATTCAATAGTAACACCATCTACTATTACTTCATCAATTACAAATTGATTGTTTTTATCTAAATTAGTTAAGTTAAAGTAAACACTGTTATTAGCAATTGTTGCTTCTGAAGTATAAAGTGTTTGTGAACCATTAGTTGCACTACTAATAGATATACTTGCATGTTTACCATTTAGTGAATGTAATCCATCGCCAAAGGTTAAATTTAATCCTATGTTTGTATCAGTATCATTATTTGCAGGAAGATTATTAGTTATAGCACTTACAACAGGTAATGTTGAAAAGTCTTTAGTTACATTATCTGCAAAATTAACTGCAACGCCATCAATATTAATTGATTGAACTGTAAATCCTGCTCCTTCTTCTAAATTAGTTAATTCAAAAGTTAGAGAGTTAGTTGCACCACTAACAGTAGCAGCAGTTGCTGTTGTAATTGCACTACTTCCATCTTTTTTATTAATGTAAGTTAAAGTTGCACTTTTATCTGCAAGAAAGGCATCAACAACTCTATCAAACTGGAATGTAACACTTGTTGAAGATTTAGTTTTATTATTGTTATCTTCAACAATACTAATTACAGTTGCAGAAGTTGCTTTAGTAGTAAAGTCTCTAATTCTTTGTTCTTGATTTTCAGTTGTAAATGATTTATCTAAATCAATGATTCTAAAATCGTTTGCACGTGCAGGATCTAATTCAATAGAAACATCTTGTAAGATGTATTTAGTATTTTTATCTAATTGATTTAAAGTAAAGGTTGCACTATTATTGTTAATAGTTGCTTGTGCTGTTTTTAATGTTCCATTTGCAGCAGAAGCAAATTTAATTAATGCTTTTTTACTATTAAAGGTATTAGTTGTATCTGCATTAGTAAAGTGAACAGTAATAGTTGCATTTTGTTCATTAACTGTAGTTGCTACTACATTTTGTACTACTCCTAAAGTAAAGAAAGTAGCAGTATCATTAGTAATATTTTGAATATTATCAATAGTAATTCTATTTGCAGTGTAACTTGCACCTTCTTCTAAATTAGTTAAATTAAAGTCAGCATGAATTACTCCAAGAGTATTACTAATAGTTGCAGTAGCAGTTTGTTCACTACCGTTTGCTACAGTATAATGTAATGTTGCTGTTCTTGTATTTAAGTAAGCATCAATGTTATTAAATACATAAGTAACTTTTGCAGAGTTTTTAGTAATATCTTCTGTATTAATTCTTTCAACTGCTACATTAGTTGCAGTTGTATTAAAGGTTTTAGTAATATCGCTTTTAATAGTAATATCTTCAAAGTTATTTCCTGAAGTATCTACTTTAATTCCTACTACTTCATAAGGAGTAAATTTACTTAAATTACTTAAAGCAAAAGTAATTTGTTTATTTGCTATTGTTTGACTACCTGAAGTTAAGGAACTTGAATTAATTTCAGTAACTGCATTATTTTCTTTATTTAAAATAGATAAAATTACGTGTTTGTTATTGTAGTTGTTTTGTGAATCAGCAAAGTGAACAACTACTGTTGCATTTGTTTCAGAAACGTTTTGGAAATCAAAGTTATTAACAAGTGGTCTTGTAAAGATAAATCTGTTGTTTGCTTGAACACTATCTGCAAATGAAACACTAATGTTGTCAGTTGATCCTTCACTTAAAGCAAAAGCAGTAATATTATATTTTGTTCCTGCTTCAAGGTTTTGTGCATGAATTCTTAAGATTCCACTTTCAACAGTTCCTCTTGCTACTACTGTATCACTTGAGTTGTCTTTAGTTAAAGTTACATCAACTGATTTAGTATCCATAAATTTATCTACAACATTATCAAATCCAAGTTCAAAAGTTACATCAGTATCTCCATTAGTAATTTGGTTGGAAGAAATTACTTTTGCAGTTGAAGAAGGGGTTGTGAATTTATTTAATTCTTCATTAAATCCTGTTATTCTTGGAACTTCTTGATTAGCAATAGTAACTTTATCAATAGTATAACTTGTAACTTTTTCTAAGTTATTAAAAGTTAAAGTTACTTTTTTAGTGTTAAATTGTTCTGCAGTTAAATCTTGTTCAACAAAAGAAGAAATTCCATCAGCACTAGTATAAACTACTTTGATTTTAGCAGTACTTGTTAAATAAGAAGGATCGGAGTTAACAAAGTTAAAATCAAAAGTTGCAGAGTTTTCACTTAAGTTGGTTCTTGTAATTAATGAAACTACTGGTTTTGTATAGAAAGTTTTATGATTTTCAGTAATAGTAGTAGGAATTACATAATTAAAGTCTGCTTCAGTTAATGTTTCATTTCCTGGTTGTGCTTCAATATGCGGCATTACTTTAGTTACAAGATATTTTTTACCTTCTTCTAAATCACTAGCTTTTCCTGTTGCTTGTCCTAATTCATCAATTGTTGCTACAACATGTTTTTCAGTTGCATTTGCATTTTCTGCTTCTTTAAAGTAAATATCTACTTTTTTGTTAACTAAAACAATATCAGAATTTAAGTCAAAAAATAGTTTAATGTCAGCAGATTTTTCATGTTCATTTTCAAATTCAATTTTTTGAACATCAAATTGTTTGGCAGTTGTAGTAAAACTGTTGTCTTGTCTTGAACTTACTTCTCTACCATAGAAAGTAGGTAATTCAATGTCAAATTGAATTCCTGTTACTTGGTATTCTACACCTTTTAATAAGTTATTTAAAGTATAAGTAACTCCGTCTTCTGTTATTTCTACTAAATTAGTTGAAATTGGTGTAGAAGTTAAAGTTTCTTGCCCTTCTTTTGTGTTATTTACTTGGTAAAGTATTTTTGCTTTTCTGTGAGAAGGTGTTACTGTTCCATCTTCTGCTGTTGTTTGGAGAATTGTTTTAAGAGCATCAGCAAAGGTTATTTTTAACTTAACAGATGTATCTGTAATATCAAAAGCTTGAATTTGCTTAATTCTAGAACTTGTTGTAAAGGTTTTTTGGTTTTCATTATCTGCTTTTAAATTAGTTTTAATTTCATCGGTGTCTTTGATTTTAACACCTAATAATGTATAAGTTGCACCTGAATCAAGTGGTTTTGCTACTTTATCATTAGCATTAGTTGAACCATCAGGATTTTCATTTATTTTAGTAGTATCTCCACCAAGGTTGAAAGTTACTTTTAAAGCATTAGCAACTGCTTCAGAAGTAAATACTTCATCACTTGCAGGATTGGTTTTTTTGTAGTTTAAAACTAAGGTTTTTCCGCTTAAAAAGTTATTTTCTGGACTATATACTAAGTTAATGGATGCGGAGTTATGACTTGTTTTTGCATAACCTTGAATATTTAAGTCTGCTTCTCCAACAATTGTAGTAAATGATCTTAATGCATCATTATGCTCAATTGGATAATTAAAAGGTAAATTGAATGAATCTGTAGAGTCTTTAAGAGTTATTTTTACTTTAGCAATTTTATAAGTTAATCCTTGTAGTAATTGTGTTGCTTTAAATGTAGCGCTATAAACATCTTCTGTTCCTGCTTTTTTAGTTAAAACTTGTTTTTCAATTGCTTTATCATTGAAAGGTTCTAAAGAAACTTCAATAGATGCTCCATCTAAATTTGCTTTATTATTTTGTGAATTAATATCAATAGTAAATGTTTGTTCTTTTGCGTGTCTTTCTGCAAAAGTAATAGCACTTACTGCTTCTTTAGTGCTAAAGAATAAAGGTTTTTTAGCATCATTTAAAAGACTTTCTTTAAATTGCACACTTGAATCTGCTGCTTCAACAGAAATAATTTCGTATTCTGTTCCTTCTTTTAAAGTTGCTGCATCACTGCTTCCGTTAAAGTCAAAAATAGATGAATTACCAATCACTGTTGATGTAATTTCTTTAACTTCAGAAGTTCCTTTAATTTTGTATTTTAATTTAGTTTGTTTTCCAATTAATGATATTTCTGGTTCATCGTTTGATTTTAAAAATCCTACTGAAATTTGTCCAGTATTGCTTTCCATTTTAATTGTTTGAACTGTATTTACTTCTAGTTTGATTGCTGGTGTATTAAATGTTTCTTTTGCTTCAACACTGTAAGGAACAGTAATTTCTCTTTGAGAAACAATTCCGTTATAATCTTTTTCATCTACAATTGCAACATATTCAATTGTATATTTTCTTGCAGGTTGTAATCCTTTAATAATAAATTCTGCTTGTCCATCTTTAATTTCAACAGCTTGGTCAAAAGAAATTCTTGTTTCTTCATTTTTAACATCTTTATCTTGATTATTTGGATCAACTATTCCTTCTTGAGTAGTTGTATAGTGATATTTTAAGATTGCTTTTTTACCATCTAAGGATTTAATTTCATCGGCAAATTTAACAGTAACTTTTTGTTCTCTAGAGTTAATAGAGTTTGTTACAAATTCAGAAACGTTAGCTTTAGTTACAACAACTTTTTTATCTTCGTTTAAAACATTAAATTTCTTTTTCTCTTTTGTAATACTTCTATTATCAGTATCAAAAGAAATTTCATATCTTTTACCAGCTTGTAACTTTTGTGCTAATCCTGTAGAATCAAAACTTCATTTTCTTAAACTATCAACGTATTTTGCAACCCCAGTTTGCACAACATTTTTATCAGCATCCATTAAAGAAACATGAATATCACTTCCGTTTAATTTGTAAGTTTGTTCATCACTAAAAGCAAAATCAAAAGCAACACTACTATCAGTAGTTTTACTAAAGTTTTGTTCAATATCAATAACATCATATTGGATTTCTTTTCAGTTTTTAAAAATGAAAAAAGGTGCCAATATACCAGAACCTATAACTGCTCCACCAAAAGCTAAGGCAATTATAGCTGCTAATTTTTTACTAAATTTTTTATTTTTTTTCTCTTCCATAACTTTTCCTTTTTAGATTTATTTCAATTTTTTACTAATTTTTTTACTAAAAATTTTTTGCAAAATTATTTAGCAAAATTCTATTAAATTATTTTATAATTAATAATCTAATATATGTATACATTAATAAATAACAAAATTTTACCATATTTTGATAAAAAAAACATAAAATATGTAAATTATTAATCAAAATGTCCTTTTTTTAGCGATATGAAAATAATAATTAT